>RXJR01000025.1 GCA_003963305.1 Candidatus Melainabacteria bacterium
GCGGGCATTCCGTATCAGGATATTTCGGAAGTCGGAATAGTCCGGAACTCTGGATATTCTCCGACATCGTGAATACGCAAGGTCCAGGGGATGACCGTCTGTTTTCCTGTAATTTGCGCGGTAAGCCAATCACGAGGTCTTGCTTGTTCAACTATTGAGCACAAGTTTTGAAAGAGCAGCTCAGAACCCCCTTCATTGAGCAAAAATTCCACAGTGCGGAAATTGCGCTCCCGCTTAGCTTTCTGCCCGGAAGACTGATAGCGAATTCCGTTGCCGTAGCAAAGCTTTTTGCAGATTTCCGTGGCATTGATACATGTTTTTCCGCGCGGAAGACTGAATGCCCAGCCTACTTTACTGTTATTCGTTAGTTCAAGTCCATAATCATGTTCTGCCATTTCCGCGTCCTCTTTGCCGGGGTTCAAGCAGCTCGCGCTGCAAAAACGCCCCGCCGACTTGGCTCCGCGGTGCGGAAATGCGCGGAAAGAGTTCAGAAAGACAAAAACTCCCAGAGCACGGCGGTGGCGCCAAGGCGGCAAAATGGGCAAACAGCGCGCGCTCAACTAACCCACGGAGCAGGCCATTGCCGAAATCTATGGCGATTTTCGCCAATACAAAAGGGGAATATATTGAGCAGCAAAGTTCAAGGGCCGCCTTCAGATGACAAATGAAAAAAAAGAGCAGGGCGACCTGGCAATAAGTGCGGCGCCCGAAAAGCAATCCATCCAGACCGCTGACGCCTTGGACGCGAGAAACGCGGCAGCCTCGGATGTCAAAGCAGTGCTGGCACTAAATCAAGACGCACACTCGGGAAGCGCGGGTGGCGACCAGTTAGAGAGCATTCAGATAATCGCCCTGGACGAAAGGGGCAAGCAAAAGGTAGTAGCGGAGCGGCCAAAAGAGGCAAAGCAAGAGCCAGCGATAACGACCGACTTTCTAAGAGAGCGAGCAAAGCAGCCTGATATCTGGGCTCAGAAGTTTGTAGACCAAATTGAGAAAGCGGAGAAATTACCAGCGCCTTATCGAGACGGGTATTTAGCCAAGATCTTGAAAGAAGCTGAGGCGGTTTACCGCCCGAAAGGTGCAACCTATAAGGCGGGAAACGACCCAAACCTGATGGATACCGGTACACTGCTAGCAGTAGAGGCTCAGACGAATCCAGCTGCAGAGCCAGTCAAACTCTTAAACGAGTGGGTGGAGAAGCAGCCAGAAAGTCCACAGAAGCAAGCTTTCAGGCAAGAGGTGCGGCAGCAAGCAGCCGATCTTTCCCCTGAGATGCAAGCCAGAATGGAACATCTGGCGACAGTGAGACGCAAAATAGATGTGGCAGGGCTAGAAGAAGGCGGCGTACATCAGGCGATAAGACCAGACCAGCTAGTGCTCCAAGGTCATGTAGAGCACAAGGAGAATCCCTGGCAGGCGTTCAATAACCTTAGACCGGATCAGCAAAGAGACATAGTCAAAGCATTCGAAGCCGCTGGTGCCGTTGGTCAAAACGCTTATGAAGAGCAGATAGAGGCTGTATCAGAGTCAATCCCAAAAGGATTCTACAACGTTGGAAAAGGGCTTTTAGACACAGGAGTAGCCGCCGCTACGTTTGTACTTGAATCGGTCAAAGAGCCGGATAAAGTACCGAAAGCCACAAAGGAACTGGCAGAACATCTATCGCAGGCAATAACAAGCGGCGTAGAGCTAGCGAAGTTTGCAGCCGGGCAAGCCCAAGACATGGCAAAGACCGGCGATTACAGCCCGGCGATAAGGGCAATAGGGTTTGTAGTCGAGACGGCTAATGAGCGGTGGCAAGCCATGCCGCTGGAGCAGCAGACAGAAAAAGGCAGCGAGTTAATAGCAGAGATGGGCGTAGGGGCGCTCATCGGAGTCTGGCACAAGCTGGCGAAATCTGGCAAGCTGATCGACGCCCTGGAGGAGATAGCGGAGCATCTAAAAGAACTTACAGCGCCTGGACGAGATAAGGCGAAGCGCGCCATGGCAAACTTTATCGATGATGTTTTGCAGCCTAGAGGACTGGTAGCGCAGCCGGTGGCAGAGGGCAACGGGATTAGGCTAACTGATACGGTCCAAGAATCGCAGGAGAAGGGCTTCAAGGATCACATCGTGGAGATGGTGCGGTACTTTGAGGACGGCAACAAGTCACCAATATCAGCAGAGAAAGCGGCAGAGAAAGCCAAAGTAAGTAAGCAAGATTTGAGGCGCATGACCGAGAGCGAACTAGAAGCGCACGGTCTGGAAAGCATTCAGAAGTCATATGACAGGCTGTTTTTTAGCAAATACCCACATCTAAAAGATACCGGCGTTGTGGTTCATCATGCGTTGCCTCAGATGCTCTTGGATAAGCGTACTGGCTATTCTGGGCTGTTTAAGGCTAGAGAAGTAAATTCAATTGAGTATTTACGAGGCGTTCCCCTTGATGCGATGCAAGATGGTAAATGGGTACACGACATCATTACAGCCAGATGGCGCACTTTCTTGCCTCACGGACGAAAGGTAACCAGGCAGCAAGTGCTGGATGAGTTAAGGGCGATAGATAAAGAGTTTGGGCAATATTTTGTGCCGCCCATGAAGTGAAGGGATAACAATGAAATTCTATTTTTACGAACCGCAGGTAGCGGCAGAGGACTACGGTGCAAAGACTGTATATGCTGACTCCGAGTATATTGACGTTGAAAAATTGCATATTGAATTTCGGAGGTGGCCACAAGACGATCTGCAATGTTGCCAGTATTGTTTTATTGGAACGGAGCGTCTAAGACAGGAGCTAGACAAGCTATCGCCGCCTATCACTGGTGTTGACTTTGAATCAGTGGAGGTAACAGGAGACGACCAGGAGTTCAATAGAGTCTGGCGGCAAGGGCGGCCGGACTCCGCTTTGGGTAAGTGGTATTGGTTCAAGATAACTGGTAAGCCGGGCGCGAAAGACTTTGGACAAGACTATCGTTCAATGGATTTAGTAATTTCGGAGCGAGTGGTAAAGGTGTTGGAAAAATTTCCATTGCCGTATAAGCGAGAATTCCGCGTTTGGCATGCGGGATTGGCTAAATGAACTTACATCAATGTCGTTATAGCCAGATGGAGATGAACAATGCCAGCTCATCTCCGAAAATAAACTCTTCTTCAACCCGCTCAAAATACAGTTATCAAGAAAATATAATTATTAGTGGTGAGATCTAATCAAAAATTGTTCAGTGGCGCAAGGCTTAAGCAGCTCATCATCATGTTCTTCACATAATTGATCAGTGTCCGCAAAACGTGTAAATCAAGAAACACTCAACACCGCATTTAGTGTCACCATAATAGCATGAGAAATGTTAGTCTCTCTCATCAAGCTGAAGCAACTGAGTCAATAGTTAGCTGAACGACTTTTCCCAGAGAAACAGCTCGTTCCCTCAACTCTGATATATACGCCAGAAGCCAATTACAGTCCTCTTCAGATGGTGCAATCAGAAGCTCTCTCGCCAAATGAGTAATCAAATTCATGAGAGTGCCTTCTGAGACGTTTTGAGGCTCTCGCTTCAAGAGATCATTGACTCTATCCCGCCACTTGTCAGAAGCAGCCTTCTCGGACCTTTGAGCGGTATCGATTTTTTTCCGTTTTTCTCTCTCATCTCTCATTTTGAGTTCATAAAGAATTCGACGAGATGCCAAACGACCCGGCGGCATAATTTTTTCGTGCTCTGAGGAAGGGGGCTTGCTTTCTTGTGAAGCAGCCCCCTTCACAGCGTTATACTCGTGTAAAGCAGTTTCCAAGCGCCCACCACGAAGCTCCTCCATTGCTGGTTTCCAGAGTTCGGGGTATTTGTCGATCGTCCGGCTACTCACTCCACACTTGAGAGTGATGTCACGAGTGCTGAACTGAATGCCCGCTTCTTTAAAATCCGCGACCGCAGCAATGATTTTCTTCTGTGCTGTCGTTGCTCGATTGGCATTGTTCCTGACCCAGGAAATAGGAACGACTGGCTCATATTTCTGCGCTTCTTTTCCGCGCCGGTGTGGCGGCTGCCAGTGAGTAGCTCGCTCGATATGTTTCTGCGCTTCCGCGCGCCCGGAAGTAATGTCTTTGCTCATACCATGGTGCTTGGCTTTGAGTATTTCTTCGATGAGCCACTTACGCTCTTCTTCAAAGCCGTATCCACGAGGCGAGATCAGTCGCTCCGGATCACCATAAAACAGGTAATGCCCCATGGCAAAGACTGCATCAGCGCGCTGCCCGGCGGCAGTCAATCCATGTTCGTAATAGTGTCGGCCTCGAAGATAGGAGTCGCAATTTATTCCAGGTGGCATTTTATGGAAAATCTGCCGGACTGATTTCTGTGCTTCCTCGCCTCCAATGGGCGCCATTTCTGGTCTCAAAGACACGACTTCCGAGCGCGGAAATTTTGAATTAGCCTGAACAACTATTTCTGCTTTGATTGCTTCGGTTCTTTCCACAAACGCGCGCATCTTGTGAAATAGATGATAAGGATTTACAGAACACTCGATATCGCGGGCAAACTGAAGTATGGCCTCGTCCGGGCTTATCTCGTCCCGCTCTTCGCGCACGTGCTGGTTGTGCTCGTTGAGCCATGCAAAGCCTGGCTGCAATGGAAGTCGAAGCCCCTGCCCAAGAGACTTGTCGCCGGGATTCGGAAAAAGCTCGAGTTTTCCTTTGGCTACTTCAAAGTCATGCAGACTGAAAAGCTTATACAACTGCTTGTACAGGTCGCGGCTACTCACCGGCGCGTCGAAGAAAATGTAGATATGCCAGCCACCAGAATCGGATGAACGATAAAGATTGAAACCTTCAATTCCGGCTTTTTGTAGCAGCGCGGAAATCTTGGAAAAGCCCGCTTCATTGTGATACGGGCTACCGTTATCTATATCAAGCACTGCATACTTGCTGGCTTTGCCACTTCGAGTTCCGATGTAATAGTTCGGATGGATGCACGCAGCAGCTTTAAGGATCTCAGTGTCAGAGAGGCTCCAGTTCTCGTTGGCAGAGAACCACGGACCGCCCGCTATCGGGCGGAGTATGTAAGCATATCTATGAAACAACTTGAGAAAAGTTGTGACTGCTTCTTCGGTACGAGCCGAAAAATATTTTGCGCGTGAGAATCTAGCTGGCTGGCCTGTTTGGGCTGCCAGAGGCTTTAGTCCGGTCGTAAGCGTTCCTCTTTCTAATTAAAGACGAGTTGACCTAGCCGGATCGGTGCATTATGCTTGCGCTATCTCAGGGCGTCATCCAAACTCCTGAATCAAATCGCATAACCGATCCGTTAAGTGATCTTCAAAAGCACCGCCTGCAAGCGGTGTTTTTTGTTATTGGCTAGTTGTCGTGAGCCTCCTTTGAAGGTTGCATGACGCCCTGGGCGTCGGTTGGAAAAACTGAGAAAAGGCTGGGAAAAGAAATTTCAGGTTGAGCATCAGCGGGCAAATCAGAACGGGCTCGCTTCTTCCGTTTTGGTCTTTCTTTCGGCAACTCAAATTGAACAACATGAGAGTCGACTGGAAAGAGTAAGAGTTGCCGGCCACCAGGCACTTGCACTTGCACTTGCGTAGCAACGCCAGGTAATTCTGCCGGCGGAGGATTTATGTGCGCCGATTCTTGAATATGGGTATCGAGAGCTGCTTCTTCCTGTGCTGTAAGCGTCTCGTCTGCGATAGGTTGCGGAACTTTAAATTCAGTAAGCTCGATAGTTTCGACAACTGGCGTCGCAGTTGTGCAAAGCGTTTCTTCAGTAATACCAAGCCTTTCGAGGATATCGGACGGCACCGAGTTGAAATGCAAGTCGTGCAAAAACATAGCCATTGCAGGTTCTATGGCTATCTGGTCGCACTCAACTTTGATTAAGAAATCGTCGTTGAGCCAGGCAAAGCCTTGCTGGAGTGGCAAAACAAATGGCGTTTCGGTATCGTGAATGACTACTGTTTCGTTTTTCAATAATGAAGCGATCACGTGCGCGGCATAGTCAGTTTCAATAGGCTCGGAAAAGGCGAGGAAAATCTGTACAGCGTTTGAGCCAGATTCCTTATACAGGTTGGGTTTCAAGCCAGCATCCTGGAGTTGCTTTACGACAATTCGGGCGCCCTCAAAATCGATTCCTTCATCGCCAGTTTCACAAGACAACGCAAGATAGCTCGTCTTTTTGTCTAGCAAACATGCCCGGATATTCTTTGAAGAGCCGCCCAGTGACCCAAGAATCGAATCATCTTCCAAGTAGTGAAATTGGCTCATCGCACGCCAGGCTGTACCACCGGTAGCGCGGAAAGTCGAGCCAAAACGCTGCGGAAATAGAGCCAAGAAACGCTTCGGAAGCAGGGCGCTATCTAATTGTTCTGGTGCCATCACGTTGGGTTGGACACCTTGTATTGAAGTGCTAATTTTCGGGCTCTCTTTCTAGGGAGATTTATCGGATACTTCGGTGAACGTCGGAATCGGGCTCTGATATTTGATCGACATACTATTGGACATATTGCCAAGAAGTGGATCGCTGCCACTATAAATGGTGCCTTCTAAAGGATCAACACTTTAGATCCTGGAGGCCGATGTCTAGCGGCTCTTCTGTGGGCGGGGAAATTTCTGCGTTCAGGCAATGGTGGGATATTGAGGCGCCCGTTAGCCTTTTGGATATAGATTGATCAATTTTTGATCTATAAGACTTCCGGGGTTCGGAAACGAATTTGGAGCCCGGCAATATATAGGATAGAGAAGTAAGATCAACTGCGGAAATGGCACGAGCGGTTTTGAAAACACCGGTGTGGCTATCTGGTAGCAACTTTTAGACTTTCTAGCTTAGTAACGAGAGGCACCACTAACGATATCAGAATAATATGTTTTAGCAACCACTTTTGAGAAATTTCCTCGCTGGTTTTTCCAAATGCGGAAATCTAGACCAAGAATTTTCAAGCGCGGAAGGCTCGCAAGCTAGCCAATAATGGGCGTCTTTGGAAACGAAGCATCGCAGGCGAAGAAAGGGGGTTCTTGGCACCAGAGAAATGCCCGGAAGCATTTCCTCGCTGCCGATAATCAATTTCCGCACATGCCCGAAGCCCACTTCCGGGCAAATCGCCAGCCCAGAGGTGAAATCGAGCGACAAAAAAGAGGATAAGCCGGGAAGGGCTGATAAATATTGCTACCGCATATGCCACCACGGCAAAGCTCGGCAAATCGAGGCAACGAAATCGAAGAAGCGAAGAAACTCCAAAACAGCCACAGAGTAAGTGTTTTGAAAAGCTCGGAAGTGCCACCACAGAAAAACTTCTGAGGATTTCTGTGGTGAAAAGATCTCTTTTGATTATAATAAAACTGCCCTTTTTTAATCGATATATACAACCGAACGCCACTAGATATGGAGCTGCTATATGAGAACGGTTACTGTCAAAGAAGCTGCTGATGCACTGGGTCTGACCACCAGGGCGATCACTTCAAGACTGGCCAAAGGTGACCTCAAGGGTACGCAAAAGACTAACGCCTACGGCGTCAAGGAATGGCGAATCTACCCGACCAAGGAAATAGCCTCGAAACTGAAGCTAGATCTTGATTCGGATGTAGCGGAGAACGACTTTCCTCCACTGGAAGAAACCGTCGACGCTGAAACAATCTTTGAAGAAGTTCAAGAGTCGCAGCATCAAACTTGGGTAGAGGAAGAACGCAGTCGGCTCCGGCTTCTAGCAGAAGAGATGATGAAGCCTCTTGTAGAAACCATTCGTGCTCAAGAACAACAGCTTCAAGAACAAGGCAGACAGCTCAAATTATTGCCCGACTTTCAAAAGCAAGCAGAGGACGAGCGCAAAGCCGCGCATTTGAAAGCAGTTGAAGCAGCAGCTCTTGAGAAACAGATTGACGCACTCAAGGCAGAGAAAGAAGAGTCTGACAAAGTCAAAGAGCAAGTCGCAGCCCTTGAGCAAACTCTCGAAGAACAAGAGCGAGCCAAGAACGCGGAAATTGAAGCCCTTACAGCAGAGAAAGATGCTCAATTGAAAGCCGTTGAAGAACAACTTGCGTCATTGTCGCAAACTGTCCAAGACTTGAAAAAACCTTGGTGGCAGAAGCTCTTTAGTGCTCCGCCAGCCGAAGAATAACTCAAGCCAGCAAAATCAGCTATCGACGGGAAGGTTTTCCAAAGCTTCCGCTTGGTCGGCATGCGTTGGGAGACTGTAACGCATGGTTGTTTCGAGCTTCTTGTGACCGCCGACTTGTGCAACCAAAACGACATCGACGCCATTGCGAACCAAGTTTGTTAGGCAGGTGTGTCTAAGTGTGTGCGCGGAAACGCCCTCTATGTTCGCGCTTTGGGCAAGCGATCGTATGGCGTGATCGATTGAATCCACCGACAAACGACTGCAGCGATTGGAAAGAAAAAAGGCTTCGTCGCCAGAGCCCGGAAATTTCTGCCGACGCTCATCAAGCCATTCTTGCGTATTCGCATGAATTTGGCCGGTGAATCGCATTTCAATTTGGCCGCTTAGTCGCATGTTTTTAGCCTGCTCGTCGCATTTAATCTGGCCGTTTGCCAAGAAGGTCTTCAGTGGTGGTCAAGCTTTTTCTCCGTTTTTAGGATCTCGGCGAGTTGGACCACCTAACTCGAGCCGATATGATCCATGTACCACGCGGTCAAGGATTGCGTCGGCTAACGTCGCATTTGCAAATGTCTGATACCAGTCTTTAACGGGCAGCTGTGATGAAATAATGAAAGAGCCGGTTCCAGAGCGATCGTCGGCGACCTCCAGCATGTCACGGCATTGTTCCTCTGTGATTGGCACCAGTGCAAAATCATCCAGAATGAGCAAATTATTTTTCTTAAGTCGGGCAAGCGCGGCGTGATACGTATTTTTAAGGCGAGCGACCGTCAACTCCTGAAAGAAACGCGGGGCTCGAAAGTAAATGACGGAATGATTGAGACGACACGCCTTTTGCCCGAAAGCGCATGCTAAGTATGTTTTGCCGACACCGGTTTTACCGGTAATCAAAACGTTTCTATGATCTTTTATCCATTGACCTTCAGCAAGCTGAGCGACAACCCGCTTATCGATTCCTCGGTTTGGTTTGAAATCGATATCTTCCACGCATGCGCTATCTCGCATTTTGGCCGCCTTAAGGCGTTTAGAAAATTGCGTTGAATCTCGCTCTGAGCACTCTGCGTCAACCAGCAGCGCAAGCCGATCTTCAAACGAAAGAGTGTTTGCATCTTGAAGTTGACTTTGCTGTTCTAGTGCGCGGACCATCCCGGTTAGTCCGAGATTGGTCATCTTTTCAACTGTTGGATTTTTCAGCATTCGTTGCCCTCCTCATTGGTAGTATTCCGAGCCTCGTATATTCTCGTGATCAATATTTCCGATACGAAGCGTTAGTTGCTCAGGCAGGCTTTTGACACCAGCCAGGAGAATGTTTTTTACGACACGATATCCAATTGATTGGAGGCGAATCGCCTGGGTGCAGGCGAGCTCAACCTCCTCATCTCCGAAATTTGCCTTCAGAGTTTTCACAATTCCGAAGCATTCAGAGTAGCTAAGCTGTGGGTATAGCTTCGCTCCCAAGAGTGTTTGCACAACCGTTTTGGTATTTGGTCCAATCTGAGCGGCTTGCTCAAGAAAATATTCCGATGACAATCCTCGGTACAAAGCGTGCGCTGGCATTTCATGTTCGGGGAGAGTCGTTGTTCCACCCTCAGCCCAACTCCGCACATGGCTGGCGATACGAGTATTGCCGTGCAATACCTCGACTGCGTACTTGGTGAAGCGAATATCTACTACTTGGTGCGCATATTTGAACGGAACCGAGTAATGATGTCGTTGCACATTTACGTGATAGTCCCGCGGCACACGATAGCCAATAATCCAATCTTCAAACTCAAAATCTTCGCTCGGTAATTGTAGCGGCTTGAGATTATCCGAGCTCGGAACTGCAATCATCGGCCCGTTTCGGCTCAAATTAGACTGAGACTATAACTCGCTCGGATTCA
>RXJR01000026.1:0-101575 GCA_003963305.1 Candidatus Melainabacteria bacterium
GATGTGAGTGGCCGTCAAGTGTGTTCTCGATGGCCGCCTGTTCTCGTTGCGGGTGGTCGCCCTGGCGCGAAATTCACAACGACAATTAGAACTGCGCCTTTTTGGGTGTGTCTAACGACAACTAAAACCGTTTTTAACGACAATTAGAATTGCGGGTTGAAGAACCTCGAAAGCCTCGCCAGTACTTGATGACGTAACCTTAGGTTGTTACGGCACCTGGACTGGGGAACATCGATGACTTGCACAAAGGCGCAGGTACGCAAATTCATGCGATTTCGCAAAACACACTCCTTCGAAGTGGCGGCTGCGAAAGCAGGCATGTCCGAGAACACGGCACGAAAATACTTCAAACAGGGAGGTCAGATTTTGCCAACACCAGATCGTGACTATCGCACACGCCAAGACCCTTTCAGCGAAGTTTGGAATGAGCTGCAGTCGATGCTTGAGAAAGACAGTGGTCTCGAAGCAAAGACGCTTATGCAGTGGCTGTTGGAGAGGTATCCGGACAAATTCAAACAAGCACATTTGAGAACTCTCCAGCGTCGCGTTTGTAATTGGCGTGCACTGAATGGTCCAGACAAAGAAATTTTCTTTCCGCAAAATCTTCAACCAGGTAGGCAGAGTCAAAGTGACTACACTAACTGCAACGAGCTGGCGGTAACGATTGTCGGCGAGCCATTCGATCACTTGTTGTTTCACTTTATGCTGCCGTACTCTCGATGGGAATTCGTTTCAATCGCTTTCACGGAAAGTTTTCAGTCATTGACAGACGGTTACGAGCAAGCCGTTGTCGAACTCGGTGGCGTAGCCCCAGAACATCGCACGGACAACCTGGCTGCTGCAGTTCCAATCGGACAGAGAAAAGAATTTCAGAAGCGATGGAAAGACTTTTTGCATCACTTTCGGGTTACTCCAACGACAAACAACCCGTATCAAAGCAACGAAAATGGTTCGGTTGAAAAATCGCATGATCTTTTGAAGAAGGGCTTGGATCAGCGTTTGCGATTGCGTGGCAGTAGGGAATTTCCAACACGCAACTCGTACGAAGAGTTCATATCTGCCTACGTTGAACGACGAAACCGGGAGAGAAAGGAGCGGGTAGCAGAAGAACTTTGCCTTCTTCGAGAGCTGCCACGACGAAATTGGAGTGCGCCGCAGGAGCTTGTGGTAACAGTCCGACCATGGAGCACTGTCACTATTTTGAAGAGCCTGTACTCGGTTCCGAGCAGGCTGGTTGGGGCGAAGTTGCAGGCTCTGGTTTACGCACAAAAAGTTGAACTCTACTACGGTAAAAAACTTGTTCAAGAGATGGAGCGAGTGCGCCCAGGGGAGAATGCGATCAACTATCGACATGTAATTGGACATCTATTGCGCAAGCCGGGTGCATTCGAAAATTACAAATTCCGTGATGAGCTGTTTCCGAGCGCCACTTTCCGACGGGCTTTTGACGTACTGTCTGAAGCAGGCAAAAGCGACAAGGAGTACTTAAAGCTTCTGAGTGTGGCAGCGTTAGATGGCGAGCATCATGTTGAAACAGCGTTGAACATCTTGATTGAGCTTTGCGAGCTGCCTACCGCCGACGCTGTGAAAGCCCTGCTGGTGACCAAGCATGCTGTGCCGGATGTCACTGTCCAACAGCCAAATCTTTCAATCTACGACGGATTGTTGAATAGTCACCTGGTCGGAGTTATGTCATGACTGAAAAAGCAAACAGACAAGAACAGCTGGACGGCATGCTCATGGGATTTCATTTGCCATCGTTCAAAAAGCACTATCTGACTTATGCTCGGAAATCAGAATTAGAGAAGCTTGACCACGTAGCCTATCTGTTTGAGCTGAGTAGGACAGAACAGGAAGACAGATACAACAGAAAAACGGAGAGATTGATCAAGGAGGCAAAACTGCCAGCTGGCAAAAGGCTCGACCTCTTTGATTTGAGTAACGTACCGAGTTTGTCTCCAAGCAAAGTCAGCGAACTTGCGACAGGCAAATGTCTCGATGCCTGCGAGAACGTCTTGATTTTCGGGAACCCTGGAACGGGCAAAACACATCTCGCAGTCTCGCTTGCTCGCGAGTGGTGCCTAATCGGAAGACGAACCTATTTCATCACCGCAGCAAAGCTGGTGCAAGAGCTGCTAAAAGCAAAACGGGACCTGAAGCTGAATTCGCTACTGAGCAAGTTGGACAAGTATGAAGCCTTGATCATTGACGACCTCTCCTACATTCCACAAGAACGTGATGAGACCGATGTGCTATTTGTCCTGCTCGCTGAGCGCTACGAACGTCGCAGCGTCGTCATCACTAGCAATCTTCCGTTCTCAAAATGGGACACTATTTTCAAAGATCCGATCACCGCAATGGCAGCTGTCGACAGGTTGGTACACCATTCAACGATCTTGGAATTGAACGGTGAAAGTTTTCGAGCAACTGCCGCCTCTAGAAAAAAGGCTGCAGCTAAAAATGTTGAATTCTAGAAACCCGCAATTCTAATTGTCGTTCAAACTCAATTTAATTTGACGTTACTCAACTGTCCTGAAAACTGCTCTTACACGACCGTCTGGACTCGGAGCGTAAGCAATTTGAACGTCCCTTTCAAAATGAATGATACTGTCTCGCAAGTCTCGACTTTCTTCAAACCAATCATTAGAGCAGATTAGTTCGGTTAATTCGGCTCCAATCAAGTTGCGCACACGATTTGGCTCATTTTGACATTGCGTTCGCAGCTGGCTGTAGGTTTCTTTCAACTGTTTCGATTTCGACGCAGAATCGCTTATTGTTTTTGCGACGGCATCAAACATAGATCTAATTTCAGCGTGAAATGCGTGAATATCGGTTTTAAGATACGCATGCCAATGGTCCGTTGAAAGCCCTTGTTGCTGCCACTGAACTGTTAGCCACTGAATCTTGTGCATTATGGTGACGATGGTGTCAAAATCATTTCCGAGAATGAACATTCGTTCGCAGAATTGGTCTCCTTTATGTCCGTATCCTTGCCAGTTGGGATCTTGATGAGGCATGGCTCTATTAACTTGACCCAATCCAAAATAGTAGAAAAATTCACCATGTAACGGACTATTCTCAGAGTTGTTATCTTCAAGGATAAGACGCAGTTCGCTCAATGCAGCTGCATTTTCAATTTGACTTTGATTTTTCACGTATCAACAAGCTTCTATCTCTGTTGCAGTTTAGTCAGCGAACGAACTGTATTCTACGATGATGGAGTATTCAATCGGGAGCATACATCTGCTGTTACCAGGTCTTGTTTCGCCGCCGTGCTTTCCTTCGCAGTGAGTCGATTTAGAAATAGTACTTTGACGATTTCTAACTAATTCAATAATCTCACCCTCTAGATCTAGACCTCCACGGCTGCAATTATCTGAATTCTCATAACGACACGGAAAATGAAAATAAGCTCTGTCATCACTGCGATAAGAGCGTGGAACCGTTCTCGGTCCACCACCCAGTTCTTCCTCAGGCTTCTCGTGAATCTCTATGGATATGCGATTAACGCTGGGAAATCGCTCTTTCATTAGTTGAGCCCGTCCAATATTATCCAGCCGTTGCCTCTGCCACAGCGGTAGTTGATTTCGATCTTTGCGCATGTCTTTATATGCCTTCTTATCAATTAACGAGTCGTACCTGACTATACAGAGTGATTTTGAAGAAAGCACTGTGGCAGATCTACCCCTGAAACCAATACAGAGGTCGTCACTTCTGCCGCTACAAAATATCCATCGAGTTCATTATTAGCGCATCATCGGGTGGATATAAGCCGATTCAAAAAACAAGTTTTTTTACTTTTGACTTCTCTCTGCTGGCAAACCAGGATATTGGGTTCGCGAAGTTATTGGTTCAAATAACAGGGTATCAAGAGCGATCCACGTGAGCCAACATTCGATGCACTCTTTCTACGCAGCACAGCAAAAGTATCGCAGAGTATCGAAATTTGCAACTCAAAAACAATCACTGGTGAACAGGCAACAGAATTCACAAGTTCCGCATACTTCTCAATTGCGGTCAATATCAAAACTTTCGAGCAAGCTAAACAAGTTTCAGCAAGGTTGCTATGTTGTTCAAACTTTCAATCGTCAAAATATAGATGCTGCAATTCGCGTGGAAGGCGACCGGGTTTGTAACGTGTTTCACTTAAGCTTTCTCGAACGTTTTGCGATTGTACAAAAAATAAAATCCAAGTCACTGTGGAATTGTGCAACCGGTCTAATACTTGGTCTAATATTTAATCACGCAACTCGTAAACTCTTTACGAGTTGAGATGGTTCCAGATCGTAGCCGGTCTTTGATCCACTGGCGAATTAGTTTTTGGGTCTCTACACCATTTGCACTATCTTCAATTTTCTCTCTGCTGAAGAAGATGTGATCGCCCTGGTTCGTGATTAGAACGGCTCCATCGTAACCGGACAAATTCATAGAAGTCCAACTAAACTCATCAACTCGTGAAGAGTTCGATAACTCAACGAATTGACTAATAATCCACTCTTGACCCTTGTCTATTTGATCTCTCATTTGTACGCCTCCCAGGAGCTGCTTGAACTCAATTATGCACAATTAGTGCTCACAAAAAACTTGAGAGAACGACATTCCTCACGCCAGAAGTTTGGTCCCTAAAACCATCCTTTACCCTAACCAAATTTCAAAATTTCATGCTAAATTGGTGGTTACATCGGCATGTCGCCTGAAGCGGACCAAGCAAATGCTTTAATCACCGCAAGGCCGTGAACCTCGGAGGAGGAACCGATGAAAGAAGAAGTATTAAACGCATGGAGTTGCTCCACCTACTTGGCGCAAAATGCAATTGCAATAGGCGCCTACGGTGATGCAACGATTCACTACATCGACGCCCTAAATATCGCTTTGCAGTTGAAAGAAAGCGCTCCAATATGTTGTGCAGAGACACAAGTAGCGTTGGCGGCTCTAAGTCTAATGGCAGACGAGCCGGGTCTCGCGATTACGCTCCTCACCGACGCCCTGCCAATTTATGCGCAGACGTATCCGCGCTCTCACAGCAAGATGCTCGAACTGTACCACCTGGTAGCCAACGCGCATCACCATGTGGGGCTGTACGAGACCGCGAGATACTGGTACGAACTAACTTTGGAAAACATGGCACATTTGCCCTGGAATCACGTCGATAAACAAGTAGTGGCAGAAAATTTTCGTCAGTTACTGGAAAACAAAAAGTACGCGGCGTAAATAATAAACACTTTCGAAAAACGCTATCAATTTCACAAAACCACCACTAATTTTGGGGAATATGAAGTAACTAAATTGCACATCGGAAATGCGATGTCTAATGCGGGAAAAGGATAAGGAATTCTTTTGCGCATAGACCGTAAGAGTCCTCGAAGGAGGGTCCGATGGGTGCAAAGAATCCAAAAAATTTCGCACGAACATTGCAGCAGCTCGCGCAGATGTTCAGCGACAAACAAGTTTTAAACGAAATCGAAAATCAGATCGATTCGTTCATTCGAAATAACAACGTCGTGATTGGCGAGTTAGAGGCACGTGCCGCAGCGCTGGACACAGAGTCGTACAAAACAAGTACGTCGCTACCGCTCCATCGCTACAAACGCCTTATAAGCAACTACAGCGACCTCAATGACGGTCTGGAAGCGGTGCGCAAGTACACGAGAAATTCCCAGTTCGGAATAGTCTCGCAATATATGTCGAAAGAGCTGTGGCCACTAGTTCTTGAAACCACCTGTCGATATGCCGAAGAGTCGGGAAAACCAGGTTCATCAATTGATGCACTTGCGACGCTCTACGCAACCATCGGCAGGTATTCCGGTATGCGCGTTTCAAGTCGCGAGAATTCAACAGTTAAAGGAGTTCAAATCCAATCAAACAAGTCGCCAATTATCGCCATTAGAGATCTCAGAGACAATCAAGCGGAGGAAAAAGAATAGATGGAAACAACAATGAACAAAGAAACCGGCACAAACACCAGTCAGCAAAATGACGGTCGGGAGGTGCGACGAAAAATAGTAAAAAAACTCAAACCGACAATCATAGCGCTGTTGGCTCTTTGCTGGATGTCGCATTTCGGAAGCACTAGCATGTCGAACGCAGAGCGAAGAAATCGCGACGAAGCCATTCGCGATGCGATGCAGTACGACATGCTAACAAACGGTACTGCATTCGGTGCATACGCAAGTTCGGGAGCAAACATCGTTCAGCGTTGGGCAAACGTATCCAACCAGGACGAACAGAAGAGACAGGAAGAAGACCACGGGAGAGCAGTTAATTTCTTCTTTCTCGTTGCCTTCACAGGATTGGGTGCTTTCTTCCTCGCTGCACCGAAAGGAAAGCAGATGGTTGAGACGTACATCGAAAATGGAATCAAGTAACAACAAATTCAACAGGATATTTTTAAAGGAGCAACAAATGAAATCAGAGCAAAGCAAAGGAAGTTCAGCACCAATCGTTATCGCAATAATTATTGCATTCGTCCTGTGGGTAAAGGCTGAGCGAGCAACGCAATCAGAGACATCTAGACCCGATGGACAAAAAGTTGGTGACCAGGGAAAGCTGCCGACATCAGGTTATCTCGGTGAATTGGGACTTCAAGATACGTACAAAAATCAAAAAAAATTCTGGGGTGATGACACTATCAGCCAAGGAGCTGAGGGCATCGCCGGCCAGATTGGACAAGGTCTGAACAAATTACAGAGCAACTAAATCGCTCTCAAACGGAATCAAGCAAACACACAACAAACTAACCAAAAGGAAAACAGTTCAAATGAATAACTATTTCAAAGCAAGCCTCTATGCAGTACCGATCTGGTGGGGCACAGGCGCCGTGGTAACGGAATTGGGACATGCAGTGAGCCTGTATCGTCCTGCGGAATCTGGCTTCATGTGGGCTAATTTAGCGGCACTAGGGTCGATCTTCTACCTGGCAAATAAGTTCAACAAAAAGGATAAGGCAGAAGATGTGCGCTTGTATCACCGACGCAGAGTCTATTCCACGGAGATGGAAGAGGCTTTTCGCCTGGTGCAACTGACATTCTCGGGAGCGTACAGCTCGACAAGCCGGTGGGATTTCATGGTGGGCGATCTCAGCTCTGGCATGCTCCAATACTCAATCAATTGGTATAACGCACTGCCCGGTCGTCCAATCATCACTCAATCCTGTTTAGGGCAAGTGACTATGCACTTCAAAGATGTCTCCGATGACATTCAGCAGAAGACAGAGGTGACGTATCTCTTCGATACCAACGCTAACACTCTTGAGAGTCGCAAACAGTTTAGAGAGATGGTGAAACATATCGTCGCCAGATTGGATCATCAAATTCCGAACCATGAAAAAACGTTCTTAACTGAAGCTGAAAAAACAGACTTGAACACCGAATACGAATTGACCGACGGCGACTAAGCCGCATCGCTCGACTCCAATAGAAACGCCTTCTGAGAGGCGTAGCCTAAGCAAGGTTTGCCAGGCCGCTTATTTCAGATGTTGGAGGACATATGAGCAACAAAAATTTTAAATCTGCTTCCTCGGAAGCACAGTCAAATAACCACGAATTTTGCAGTGAACGCGGATGCTATCGCACACTGCATGGCTGGTCACCGAATCGAAAACCGCCAACTACGAACGAAGAATTACATCAAGACCCAGCACCAGAAGAGCAAGGTGATGCCGATGAATAGTCCCAAGATATCCTTTCGTCTCGAATCAGCTTTGTACGAAGAAGTCAGCCGAATCGCCGCAGCTAACGGCAAGAACATGTCGGAAGCAGCAAGACTTCTGATCGAGAGCGCGGTGATACGACGCTCTGAAGAAATGACAGACACGCAGTTGCAACTAGTTGAACGTCGACTGAACTACATCGAAAAAAGATTCTCAGCTTTTCTCGTCAAGATTGCTAAGTCAGCGGCACGTACTGAATATTTCGCATCAACCATCCTTCTTGAAAGTGCCGGTACCGATGAACAAGGTATGCGCTTACGAGAATTCTTCCGCGATGAAGCTGAAATATTCGCCGTCAAAGTTCTTAAAATGAAATCGAAAGAAGAAGCAGACAGCACCGACTTTGTTCTACCTGTAAACAAAGGAGAGGCAGCGTAATGGTGAGCGGCTTCCAGAGTGACGGCTGGTACGACGTTTACCGGCGCAAAAAATCCAGCGCTCCTTCCGGTCAATCAGGTAAGAGGAAAGGTGGTGGCGGCGGTGGTGGTGGCAAAAAATCTCGTCTTGGGCGAGTTGGTGCGCCAGGTCGACTCATACCCAAAGACGGGTCATATGCCACCAAACGGAGCGTCATCATAAAAGCAAAATATTCAAAAACAACTGCAGATTCTGATTATCACATTCAGGCTTGGTTGACATACTGCTCGAAAGAGAAAAGCAGAGAGAATGCTGATAGCCCTGTTCTTACTCGTGAGCGGATAGACGAGATCCTGCAAGGTGAGCGTCCCTCCAACCAGTTTGAATTAAGAGACCCAGAATTCTTCAGTGCTACCCGTCAGCTAATTTCGCGGCAAGAAGCCATAAAAACAATTTCCGACAATAAAGGCAGTCAAATTGCAGACTACGAAATAATTCTGAGTCCAGGTGATCGAACTATTGACCCATATGAGTACACCAGAGACCAAATGTCGGCGCTGGAAACGAGGTTGGGTCACAGCCTCATTTGGGTGGCTAACGTACACCGCGATACGGGACCGGACCAGGCGCACATAAATGTCACCATCGCAGGAAAGATTCCAGGATTCAAAGAAATCGCAAAGGCTGACCGAGTTGAAGAAACGCGAGAAAAAGACCCTGCTTACTTTGCTCTCGACTTAAGCAAAGTGTCGCCCAAAGATCAAATCAAAGGACGAGACGAAAAGACTTACACCAAATTTGACTCGTTGGAGAAACTTAAGGCTTTTGATGACTACTGTAAAGAGAGCTTTGCCAACTGGCTTCCAAAGCCTCAATATCAAAAGCTTTGGTCATGGATCGGCGCGAAAACGAAGCATGGAGAAGATGTGTATGGAAAAGGACCACAAAAGAAAATCGAGCGAGAGATAGATTTAGATCGGCTGGAGGACAAGGACAAGATTTTAATCAGTAATCGAGCCGCTACGCCTTTTCACACAAAAGAACAACTGGAAGCTTTTCAAACTTGGCAAGACAGCGTTCAAGACCAATCGAGGAAGATAAGCTCAGAAGATCAGTCGAAGCTGCAAGATTGGATTAGACAGAAAAACGAACTGGGAGAAAATTACTTAGGCGATCCGCCGATGCGTGAAAAACCTGCACCGGCATTTGATACCAAGCGAAGTATTGACTTAACAGACATTCCCGAGTCAGAACGTCTAAATTTGACTGGGCGCGATTATACAAAGTTCGATACCAGCGAAGATTTGATCAAGCTACAGAACTTCGGTCTAGATAAAAAGCTGCTGTCCAACGAAAAAGAGCAACTACTTAAGAGCTGGCTCGACGCGAAGAGACAGGAGGGTGAACAAGTATTCGGAAAGCCGAAGTACAAAGATGTAGCAATCGATAAAACATATGTTCTTGACGAAAAGAAAATCGCCAAAGACGACAAAATTCAAATAGCAAAAGAAACCTGGAGCAAATACTCATCCACAGATCAACTAATCGAGTTGATCGACAAAATTCAATATGGACTCGAACCAAAGGATGCCCGTTCCAAGCACTTTGAAAAGCTCGACCGCTGGCTTAGTGATAAAGAGAGAAACGGACACGAATTTGAGAAGGCGCCCCCCGTTCGCGAGATTGTTCATCGCTACAGAGAATTAGATTTAAGCGCGATTACGGAAGACCAACGTGTATCTGTCGGTGGCAACATAATCACAAAGTTTCATCCGCTCGAAGTCTTAAGAGAAGCGCGGCACGATCTCGATAAAGACATCAAAAACAGGGAGCGAGATAGCACTACTGGAAAAGACAAAAAGCTCGATAAGGACAAAGAAAGTGAGCAGTCGCAGCTCCGCGATTTTGAACTTCTTGAACGCGCAAAGTTGCAATTATGGATCGAGTTAAAAGAACGATTCGGAGAGCCTGTAGTTGGTGCTCCTCCTACAAAAAATCTGGAAATCGATTATGGAAAAATCGGCAAGGGTGACCGAATACACAGCGACGGCAAAACTCACACAAAATACGATTCGAAAGAAGTTTTGCTTGAGGTTTCATCGGAACTCGGTCAGAAAGAAGACTCTAAGTCACAGGCGCAGAAAAGCCTTGTCGATAGTTGGATTAAGACCAAAGAAGAACTTGGTCGTGACGATGTATTTGGTGAGCCACCTCTCAAATCAATAGATGAACACGATAAGGCGCTGGATTCAAGATATATCAAAGACCCTCTGGAACGAGCCGTAGCAGAATTGCTGGGAGAGGGTGACCTATCAGTTGAGGCAGTAAATCTCAACCGGGCTTTGAATAAGTACGACCGTATCCGCCAATGGGAGGACAAAGACCAGCAGCATCGCCGCCTGGCCAATGAGCGCGGAGATGTCTTTCTAGACAAAGCGACACTCAACTACTTGCGCGCTCGCGGTAACGAATACGTTCATTCGGGGCGTGCCCCTATAAGAGAATTGGATCGTGAAATCGAGCGAGATCTCGATCAGTCGCGCTTAGAGCGACAAGACAGAAAAAAGGAGTTGATGCAACAAGTAATTCAGCTTCGGAAAAATCAAAGAGATGACACCGAGCGTGGTGAACAATACTCGATAGATTTCAATAAAGAAGGTGACCCTTATCTAAAGAGAGAAACATTCGAGCGACTGCGTTTAGGTTCCCCTGATTTAACCAGAATACCGGACTCAGAGCGCCTGCTGGGACAAATTCAATTGAAAGAAATCGTACAGGAGAATGCACCCGATAAGCGCGAGAACGAAAAAAGAGACAGAGAAAGAGAAGGAAAAGATCAGCAAGACCCAGTTCAGAATTTTCAGAATCGAACGATAAAGGAAACATTCGAAAGACTGCGCTACGGTCCATCTGAGTTAACGCAGATGCCGGACTCAGAGCGCCTGACCAGATTGCAAGATGTGAAACTGGCTGATTCTTCAGAGAAGTCCAACGAACCAACGGCCGACAAAGAAAAGGAAAAAGAGGAACGCGAACAACAGGAACAAGTGACATCTTCTAGAAACACAATTCCAGATTCAGCAGCAGATAAATATCAGACACGCCAAAACATGGTCGACTCAGGCATCATGCAGCTCGGTCAAATGAACGACGCAAATAGCGAGAGCGACCGCAGCCACGACGATCAAACGAGAGAACACGAAGACGGATTACAGAGGTAAACATATGCCATTTGCAAGAAGAAAGACAACATTACGAGCCCCATCTCAATCAATCACGGAGATACTCACACCTGTTTTAGCAAGACAAAACTATCGAGTTGAAACGGCAAGCGAGGGATATTTTAAGTGCGTAAAACAGGATAGCGGGCGAGTTCTCCGCACAAACAAATTCGTTCGGTATGAACTGACCATCGAATGGTCTGACGAGACCAGAACTGAGGAGCTGGAAGTACAGCTCGATGATGAAGTGACATGGCCGGAGTTGAACATAAACGTTGCAGTGGAGGAAATCAACAACACCTGGACTGGAGCGAAGTGCAAACAGGAAGCCGATAACATAATCTCACTTCTGCACCATGACCTGGAGCGCTGGCGCGAACAAAATAAGATTTGGTGCAACGACACCAGATTTGGAAGCGCGCGATGGGCACCACTGAATGAATTAAAAGAACAAAATTACATCTCGGACTCGGTAGACACTAACAGCTTTTTGATCGGGCGATATAAAGTTAGTCCGACAGAATATCGTTACCTGAGCGTTCCGCCTGGAGAGACAAAAAGACATGGTCTTGTTTGCGGTCCAACAGGTTGCGGTAAAACAGCCACCATTTTTACGCCAAATTTGATTGAGCGTTTGGACTCTTCAGCGATAGTGACTGAAGCAACACCAGGCGGCAAGTTGCCAGATCTTTTCACCAAGACATCGGGCTGGAGAAAAAACGCCGGCCACAACATCTATTACTTCAATCCAGATGATCCAAGGTCTAATTGTGTAAATCCAATTGACCGTGTCGAAACGGTGTCACATGCGCAGGAATTAGCTGAGATCATCATCCGAAACACAACTCTAAACAGTCACGCCGGTGATCAAGTTTGGGTAACATCCGAGAGACACCTCCTGACCGGCTTGATCATGATTGCCGCTCAGAGGAAAGGTGATCTGACGATGGTCCGAGAACTTCTTATGCAAGGACGAAAAGAACTCAAGGAGACGGTCGCCAACGGTCCTACAGGGCGAGGAAGAGACGAGTGCCTGGCAATGTTCAATCTCTCCAGCGAAGGCTTCTTAAACGGGGTCATGGTCGGTCTAGCAGTGAGATTGGCGCCGTGGTCAATTCCGACGGTGTCGGCGCTCACTTCCAAAACCGACTTTGACCTGGCAAAACTGCCGGATGAACTGTTTACCTTTTACCTGGCGGTACCTTCTGGAAAGCGCCATGCTAAACCGGTAGCTGCGGTAATTTTGAACTTTTTGCTCGATATCATGCTCGACCAACTACGCACCCGCGACAAATTCGCACACCCGCTGATGATGTTCTTGGATGAGCTAACCAACTTCGGTTTGATACCAGATTTGCCATCGCAGCTAACTATTTTGAGGCACGTAAATATTCCGATAGTGCTCGGTCTGCAAGATGCCGAACAACTGCGCAAAGTTTACGGTCCATCTGACGCTAAAATATTATTTTCACAACCGGCGACAAGAATATTTTTCAGACCAAACGATTTTTCAACGGCAAAAGAGATATCAGACCAATTAGGCAATGCAACAAAACGAGACGTGACTTACAGCCGTGGATTCCCGCGATTCTACAGTCGTAAATTGATGACCGCAGACGAGGCGCGAAGTTTAGACACGCAGCGTGCAGTATGCTTTCCGCCAACCACAGATCCAATTAAACTGTGGAAGTTAAAACCGGACGAATATGATACTCGCGTCAGCATGTTTCCACCGGCATTAAGAAAAGCAGTCGATGTAAACGAAAAACTCGACGCACCAAGAAATGAATACAAATTGATGGAGGCCCAGGTCCTCAAAGAACTTCCAAAACTTTTCGATGAACCAAGGAATGCAACTGAAGAGACGGCACTCATTTCAAAACAAAACGAAAGCCTGAAGAAATTCACCCGCAATTCGTTGCAAGAAATTTATCAGCGGCAGAGCATAAGCAAAGAATTCTGAGATACAGCACCAGGCTGAAAAGGAGAAGCAACTGATGACGACAGAATCAACGATTCCAGAGGAGTATCTAAAGAAGCTGACTGAATGCGGTTTGTGGCACTCTAAGCCTATGGGATGTTTTGGAGGTGGGGTGTGGATCGTCAAACCGTCGTCATCCAAGGGAAATAAAATTCCTGACTATGAGCCTAGCGGTTTAGTTTTTATAGATGACGGAGGAGAAGCGGTTCCAGAGCAGCCCGATTCTGACGCGCCCATGCTCTCCTTATCTCCGGACACCCAAGACAATAAATGGGTCGTACTCGGTGTGGATGGTGTTGGCGGTATGAGTGCAGCCGACTTTGTCACCATCTGGGACACTCTCGACGAAGCGATTGCAGATATAAAAGACTTCTACTTTGGCGATCCGACACGCATGAGCGCGAAGGCTGCATATCGATTAGATCCTCGTGGTGAAACAGAGAAGGCTGAACGCGAGGGACGCATGCCAAAATGGCCTTGGACCAAAGAATAGAACATTGTCCATGGCAAACAAAAAGCGGTTCGTCTCAAAGCTGAGAGGTTCCGTTTCTTTTTGCAATATGCGCAAATACTCTGTCGACAAGGCTTCTGTGATAGTAGCGGGCTGCGTCGGGATGATGTCGACAAAAACCGAGTCATGTCGACACTGACAGTCCTAACTCTACTCAGATTTCAGTCTTCCTGTCGACAGCTTCGATTAATGCAACATTTGACCAGCTTTGATTTGCCACTGGTAACCGGTATTCGAAACAGCTGTAAAAGAGATAACGCGCCGGTGGAAGCAAAGGTCGAATCCATTTTGACGCGCTTGGAAAGGGTGAAAGAACTGAACAAGTGTAACCGGATATGGTGACCTAATCGGTTAGCGCGCAACATGCGAATTCGGTCATGTCTGCAGTTAAGTTTCTTCCTATTTCACAGCGGTGCTCCGAGAGCCAGTCTCTGAGAAATCCACGGCCACTGTTTTTAAAAGCTCGATTGGCAAACAATACTTGCCCAAAATTTCGCTCGGTGCGCCTGCCATGATGAAATCGTGCGAACCTTCAACGATTGTTTTTGGTGACAGAGCCATAAAATAGGAAGAATCACCATCGTCTTTCATGTATTCCGCAAATATAATTTCTCCGTCGATGCCGATGGTTAGTGCAAATCCGTTAGAACAAATTAGCTGACCTGTTATTTTTGTTTGCTGATCGATAAAATCTCTCAGCTCGGAAGCTGACTCAAATGTACGCTCCGGTGAGGTGCTATCGGCATAATCTTCGAATTTTATTTTCATTGTGCGTCACTGATTTAGAATCAATTTGACTTTTTTAAACTTCTTCCCATTTCACCAACTCGCTTCTTTGCCCGGTTTGCAAGAACTCTATGACGATTTTTTTTAGCAAGTCAAAAGGGAGACAGTGCTCACTTGCTACATAAGTCGCTGAGCCGGTCATATCGAAATCATGTGAATCTTCTTCTATTATTTGAATGGGCGCCAGCGCCATGTAATATGGCGGCATATCGTCGTTGCTTAGAAACTGCGCACAGCCAATGTCTCCATCTATACCTATTTGAAGCTGATAACCACTATCGCTTACTAATTTGCACATCATCGACTCGTTACGTTGGTCTTCCAGGAAATCGTTCAAGGAGTTAGCGTCAAGAAAATCTCGTTCCGGTAGCGGCTCTATGGCATAGTCCTTGAAATTCAGCTTCACTTTTTATCTCCGATGAATGTACGGATCGTACCATTTGGCAAAGGGTTGAGATGGAGCGCTTCGTGCAAGAAGAGGATTACAAAGAGATGCGCCAACTGTGTCGTGTGGAGTGTGTGAAGACAATACGAATGCAGCAGCCGTTGCTCAAATAGCGACGCGAGTTTCACTTTTCAGTTGCATGTGAAAAAAGGAGAGCGGCTATGCAAGCCGCTCTCTTTGATTGACTAGAACGGAATTTCTGTTTCCGAATCGCCCCAATTTTCCAGGTTAAGTGGCTCCGAGTTAGCCTCTGGTAGCGCATCTCCAATTGCTCGCACAAATTCAGGCAGATGTTGTCTGACATCAATCCGAACTTGAGCGGGCATCTCGATTAGCGGCTTTACCAGATAACGATTTCGCTCGTAGTCATTTTCATGGATGTAACGCGACTCGTAAACGAGACGCCATTTCGACTCATGTTTTTCCCATTTGAGCTTGATTCGCTCCGTGGCGATTTGCTCGCCATCGCTAATCCTCACCCAAGGTTTTTCTTCCAGCGAGTGCTCGATTTCAATGCACAAACCGTGTTCAGATAACCAAGCCTCCAATCGCTTGATGTCGTCTGATATCTGATCGAGATTGTTAGTGAGATTGAGAAGACGCGGAGCAGTTACTGACGCTGCCTCACAGAGCGCAGAGTCGTGAAAGTTTATTCGATTGTCCATATATACTCCTAAAACATTCGACGAGTTCAGCAATCAAGCTGAAGACCAATCAAGGCGAGAATGTCCACTCAAGGCTAATGGGTCCAGTCAAGGACTTGTTGATCCTACAACGTCTTTTGCGTTTTGTCAGTACGCCAAATGCATATACGACAGACTCCGGTCACGTTCGGAAGAGTAATCCTTCACATTGAATAAGTTGCACCACAGTTTTCGCAAGAGCCGCAGAAGCTATTCGCTACTTTGTTCGAAAGAAACTAGCCAAATTAGCTGAAATCACTCGAACGAAGAACTGCCAATTTAGCGGACGCTATGTTAGGTTTGCCACTTGCTGATTATTTGTCGACTGATCAAACAAGGGCACAGCTAAATGCTGCGCCTGACAAAGCGCGGATCTTCCGTTATGAATGAGAACACCGTCGACACCAGAACGCTCACAGGAGCGCAAGGAACTCAGTTTGTCGACACAGAAGCCTCAACTGTCTCCGTGTAAAACCAAGCCAGGCAAGCGTTCTCACTCATTGTCGACATCCCTTATCCTGCCTTCGGAAAGCAACACCTACAATCAATGGAGCAACATCAAATAACAAGGCGATAACCAACAACTCAGGCGCAGCAGAAACAAATCAACGGGGGCAACATTTTCAATCGAGGAGCCTCGAACAAAATCAAGGCGAACCAGATCAAATATCAACGGCCAATATTCATTGGGTTCTCCAATCAATGGAGCGAGATCTTTCAATTTCGCCAGGATGGTTTCGACATTTATATATCGGTGTCTGACAGACCTTAATCACAATACATTTGTCAGCTTCAGGAATCACAGTAAGCTGACGACATGAGCGGATCACGCTTAATTCACAAAGGAGCTTGAAAATGATCAATCAATGCTTCGTCAGCGGTAATGTTGGCAAAAAACCTGGAAGCAAAAAATTTGAATCCGGCAAATAACTCGCTCGCTTTTCCATCGCCGTCAATCAGTATTCCAAAACCAACGACCAGCCCGAATCCCTCTGGCTAGACATCGAGTGTTGGGACGGCGTCGCTGAGCGTCTGCAAAAATGTGACCTCGACGAAGGCAAGCGAATCACCGTGGTCGGATCGGTTGCTCCTAATGTCTATCGACAAACAATCGGTAGCGAATCCATCACTCACCGCAGGGTGAAACTGAAGATGCGACTTTTGAGGGCTTTGGTTATAAAATCGCCGAAGAGACTGTCGAGGAGGCGGAGCTTTTAGTCAGAGAAAAGTCGCCGACATCAATGAAGGTGGTTGCTGCCGGAACCTGCAAACTTGCATTGAAGCGGTGGTGCCGCCTAACGTGTGAAATTGGCAGGAATAGTGAAAGGCGGTGAAAGTCGTCTTTTGTTATTCCGAAAAAAATGAAGGTGATGTCCTTCAATCAAGGGCCGATAGCGGAAAGGTTGGTGTCTGCCAAAGAGTTGATAAATCAACTCTTTTTCTGATAGCAAGCTTGGAGCGTTATGCAAATGTATCGAATACATCGCCTTCGTTTTTGACGGAATAACAAAAGGCGACTTTCGCCGCCTTTCGCTATTCCTGTCGATTTCACGCGTTAGGTGGTATCACCGTTTCAATGCAAGTTTGTGGGTTCTGGCAGCAGCCACCTTCATTGATGTCGGTGGCTTTTCTCTGACTAAAAGCTCCGGCTCCTCGGCAGGCTCTTCGACGGTTTTAGAACCAAAGACCTCAAAAGTCAGCATCTTCAGTTTCACCCTGCGGTGAGTGATGGATTCGCTGCCGATTGTTTGTTGATAGACATTAGGAGCAATCGAGCCGACTACGGTGATTCGCTTGCCTTTGTCGAGGTCGCATTTTTGCAGACGCTCAGCGACGCCGTCCCAACACTCGATGTCTAGCCAGAGGGGTTCGGGCTGGTCGTTGGTTTTGGAATACTGATTGACGGCGATGGAAAAGCGAGCGAGTTGTTTGCCGGATTCGAATTTTTTGATTTCAGGTTTTTTGCCAACATTACCGCTGACGATGCATTGATTGATCATTTTCAAGCTCCTTTGTGAATTAAGCGTGATCCGCTCATGTCGTTAGCTCACTGTGATTCCTGAAGCTGACAAATGTATTGTGTTTAAGGTCTGGCAGACACCGATATATAAATGTCGAAACCATCCTGGCGACGACCAGCCCGGCTCCGTATCTCGCTCACCAACATTCTCAAACCAAAGCAAGATCACGAACACACCGAACAGACACTAACTCCGACTCTCGGCTGCGACGACCACCCGCCAAACAGTTTCTATGGAACAGCGACAATCGCGACACCGAGTTTACTCACCAAGGATTTATCGCCAAAACCTCTTTAGACACGAGGAAAAGCTACCGGCGTTTGAGGACACATTTCCTTCAAAAGCAAGTCCGAATGCGATCTGCACCACTGCGAATATGAATTCGGCAACACCAAAAGAATATTCTCAACACATTGTAAAACCGCACTAAAACCAGTGAAGTCAGCAAAAGATAGATCCACACAAATCCGTAACTTGACGCTGGGGGATCGCATGCCAGGCTTGATGCCGGGCAGCCCGCGCGCGGTAACACCAGAATGCGCCACTACCATAAAGACCGCGCACGGCGCTGCTCCGGCTGCCTGAATGCATGCGATCCGGGACCCAGGGTCAAGTTACTCTCATACAATCGATCATAAAAAGGAGCACCAAATATATTTCAAAATCATCAAATTTCAAGAAACATACACGTCTTTCAGACGTCTGTATAATTAGTCGCAAGACAAAAGTTTAAAACCTAACTCCGAAGCCAAGCCAAGCGTAGTGTCTGTGCAGGAAGCAAGACACCGGTTGCCTGACTAAGGAGGTCAAATATGGAACCATTGTCCAATACTCTTTCTTTCGAGCGTTTTCGCTCAGAGCTTCTTACTCGTAAAGAAGCCGCCCT
The DNA here is from genome assembly GCA_003963305.1 of Candidatus Melainabacteria bacterium. Taxonomy (NCBI): domain Bacteria; kingdom Bacillati; phylum Candidatus Melainabacteria; species Candidatus Melainabacteria bacterium. Next base: position 18,600 of record RXJR01000026.1, read on the forward strand.
ATACCTCGGTGTTACTGAACAAACCCTCGCAGTTTGGAAGTGCACCAAACGATACAACTTACCGGTCGTCAAAGTCGGACGACTAGTCAAATACAAAAAAAGTGACCTAGATCAATTCATCAAGATTCGCACGCTAGGTGCGTTTCCACCAAGCGCATCTTAGTTCGCTAAAACAAATTCGAAAGGTATTTCTGATGAAGACATATCCGATTCGCGTTCCACAAAATTTAAATGCTGCGCTCAATCTGCCGGCATTTAGTGATAAATTCACAAGCCCCGTAAGAAAAACTGGACCACGTCAAAAACGTCGAAGACGCAACAAGCGAAAACAACGCCAAGTTTCGATCCAGTAAACCAGTTTCAAGTCTAAAATTTCAAAGTGAGAAGCCAGCCGAAACCAGCTTCTCACTTTGCTTTTATCGTCAATTACCGCATCATCTGCGATAACTTGGCTGCTCCTTCCTTCTTGGCGTAGTGAAGTCTTGACCTCACAGTACCAGCAGGCAAATTAAGCTTCTCAGCGATTTCATTCGTGTCAAAACCGTCAGCCTGGAGAACTAACACCTGCTGATACTTCGGCAGCATCTCTGCCACCACTCGATCAGCAGAGGCAATTAGCCAAGGGTCTAAGTGTTCAGGAGTATAGAAACCCTCGTAACTGCGCTCTATCACTTCTCCATGCTGAGGTTTGACCTTCTCAACTCGATGCATCTCAGCCAGTGGATTTCGATACTGTTTGCGAAGAAAGTCATTAACTACATTTCTGACCAGCGAACAAACGTAACTCTTTCTCGATTTACCAACCGGGATTCGGTTGCGTTTCTCAAACAATTTCAGCATCGCATCTTGCATGATGTCTTCCATCTCTGGATGCCATTTTAATTTGCGCACCACTATCATGTTAGTCAGATTTTGCATTTCTGCAGTTGTTTCTTTTGTCCACAATTCCATATTCATCACACATCTCCTTTTTGGGGTGTACGATGGGGGGTGCGGGGCTGTCGTCTCCGAAATCAACGCCGGCCAGTAGCTACCAGAAACGATTGATTTCGGAGACGACCGCCCCGATCATGGAAGACACCCCCTGTCGAGATGTTTTCTCGGCCAGGGGTGTCACAGCTAAAGACCATCAATCTACAAAAACGTGCTGATAAGCGACATCACGAACGCACCCGATTCGACCATCTCGAACAGGGCGAAGATCTCAGCTTCTTCCCCTCAAATCAAACAAAAAACGAGAGGCAGATTTGACAGCACAGAGGCACTAAATTCCCGACTCAAAATTTAGACTTAAGCTCATATCCAAGACTTCGAGCCAGTTCAAATAGAACTTGTTCCTGCGCATCTTGAGCTGTTCTCAACTCTTCAATGGCAGTTAAAACCAAGCCCGAACAATCGGCGCAAAAATGATCTTGACGCACATTAGCCTTCAACTCAAAGAGACGCAGAAAACATTCGTCCACAGCTCTATTGAACAGGTCTTTAACCAGCTCACTGTGGGCACTGATTTCAACCGACGACCTGCGGCTACGCAGATCGATTTCACCAGCATATAAACAACGAGGACGGTGTACATTCATGTGAAAACTCCTCGGTTGGCACTGCGGCTCAACCCTGAACATGACAAACAAAAAACATTCAATAACCGAATGCAAAAGGAAAGAGCGGATTGAATATCGATCCGCTCGGCAAGGCAATTTACGCAGCTTTACGACGCCTGTAAGCAAGAAGCTTTTTGGCAGTGTTCTCAGGAAACTGCTTATTCAACTTTCGCAGCAAGCACCAGGCATCGTTAACGATTTCCGGCTCGACGCTATTAGTTTCGTAGAGCAAATAAAGAAGGCTATTGCAAGCGTAGGTAGCCTCTTTCACATATCCCATCTCAAACATCGAGATGATTTTAAACAGCAAACAATCAGGCTCATCGCTGTAATTAACTTCAAGCACCAGATAGAGCTTGAGCAACAGCATCGATGCCATCGCTTCGTCTCCCTCCTGGTGATAAATATCAGCCAACGCCTCATATGGATAAAGCAGCTCTCGCGCCGATGATCCATGCTCAGCTTCAATTGCCACAATCGCATCATGAAGCATCAATTTCTTTTGGGCAGAATCTTTGATTGACTCACACCGTTCATGCAAACGACGCCAATTAGGTTTGTTATTAGAATCCATATAAAATCACCTGTAAAAGTGGTGGCATAAGCGCACCATGTTGTAAAACCTTGAGTGATTCACGCCGTCGCACAGTGGCAAGATTGCTCACAAGCGGAATATTCACTTGAGTAGATTGACGAACCGATTGAAACCCTGTTCCACAAAGCGATTTTGCTCAAAATTGATCAAAATTACTGACCTTAAACAGTCACTGGAAAGACGACAGATTTGCTAAAAAGACGGGCTTCATTTAGGCTAATCAAAGGTCGTAGACCAATCTAATAAAAGAAGACAGCAACACAGAGAGGTTTGCAAACCCAAACCGAATTGACCAGGCTCGCAAACAACGATAAAAATATGGCAGTGGACAGAAAAGAAATGGCAAAAGTATACCGGCTCAAATCAGATGAGTCTTACGAAGCCGCGCAAGAATGCTTGAGAAAACAGTTGTATCGAGCAACGTGCAATCGCTCATGGTATTCGGTAATGCAAATCATTACAGCCGCCGTCTACGAAGATTTAAACGAACTACCAGCCAACGATAAACCAAACTGGACACATGAACGGCAAAGCAGCCTCTTCAGAAATTTAGTAAAAAAACACAAGGTCTGGCAAGAACATCATGCACTGGCTGCGGAAATAGATATGATGAGGGAAAGACGCAACGACGCAGACTATTTTGCGCCTCACGAATTGCACGCCAATTCGCAAGCAGCAGAACGTTCGTTAGCCGTCGCAGGGAAAGTAAGAGCAGTAATTTTCCAGTTGATGAGCGAAAACTGGAGCTCTCAGATGACTTCAGTCAAGGACGGTAAAGGATGACAGCAAAGGAAGTATCAATTCAAGAGTTTGCAACCGGAGACCGCAATTAAAAATGCAAACCAGCCAAGCTTTACTGGCAAACAATCCAAACGCCACTCGTAAGGAAAAGGCGATTATACGTCTCTTGGCAGAACGAGCGCAGAAGGCTTGTCCGGGAGTTAAAATTCGCTTCGTTCAACGTGATATCGATGCTCCGGAGACACTATTGATAGTGGGTTTGCAAACCCCAATAACAGAAGCTGCTGAAAATTACGCTTTATTCGCAGTTCCCCATGAACTATCAGAACAATATGAAAATATAGTGCTGACTGTCACACAAAGAGTCTCACCCATAGAGGGAAAACAACTACTCAAAATCCGCAAACTCTTGAACAAAGATCAGCTCGCTAAAGATCTAATCGAACCTGCGCCAATAAGTCTGCGTAAGCGTATTCACGATCTAACTTGGGATTCTGCGGCATTAGTGATTTGGATTTTGTTATTTGTGGTTGGTTATGCGACTGGAACTTCGCATCCGCATACACCGCCGAAAATCGACCGTGCCCAGTTAACACCACCGCCGGTGAAGACTGTAGAAGAAACCGTCAACGAAGCCATGCGTCGAATCGATGAAGAAATGGCTAACAATGGGACTTTGCGATTAACTCCAGAACAATTGCAGAAGCTTCAGGAAAGCAAAATAAATCTTGGTAAAGCGCTGAAAAATTTGACGCACGTAAAGTATCCGGAATTGGAAACAACCTCTCCTGGTTCATCCAAGATCCCACCTTCGCAAACGCGGTAGACTCCGCGCATTGTTGTTTTCATTTTGTTTTACAAAAGACTCGGCTACTAGACAACAGATGATTGGATGAATAACGCTACGTTACGATTCAGTCTCATTACCGCTACTCTCAAGCATGCATATTGCTCGTTCTAACAATACACCGACACAGGGATCTATGATGCGGTAAAAGATATTAACGCCACTACGTCTGGTATCAACAACTTTGTAAGCGGCAAGCTTTTGCAGCTGATTTGAGACTGCCTGAATCTTCATATCGAGAGCCTGACTTAGATCGTTTACGCACATCTCGCCACTAATGCTTAGAGCATGCAATATCCGAAGCCTGGTTTCGTTTGCCAGTGCTTTAAAGAGATCTTCCAGGTCGGCCGCTTTCAATTGACTGATCAGTTGCGCGTTAATCTCTTCCTTACTCAGCTGTTCGCAAGCTTGCACTTTAACTTCCATATTTCTATCACAGCCATTATACATTAATCCGTGTAATCGTGTAATATAAGACTATTGCTCAACGACAGAGGTAAATATCATGTCAGGAGCTTCATGTGTGGATGCCTGCAGCAATGCGATTTCCTATGCTAAAGAAAAAGGCGAAACGTATGCTGCATTGGTTAGTGTAATTGAGGACTGTGTAGCACTGTGTGCACTCAGAGAAGAATTTCAAAAGCGAAGTTCCGCACTTTTGGCTCAGATAAAAACTCTATGTGGCGAAGCCTGCTCACGATGCGCTTCTGCATGTGAATCTATGGATGATGAAAACCTGGCTAACTGCATAAAAGACTGTAGAGAATGTTCAGATAACTGCAAATAGACGGTCTCACTCCTACTGCCAGCTCTCAAAACGCAAAACGCCATTGAAGCAAGCCATATAAGCGTCGCCAGTCGTAGAAGGTTAAGGTAGTTTGCCGTCCGTTTAGACGAAATTTTGAGCCCGTACAGTCCCCAGGAAACTCTGATTGACAAATCTCCATTATTTCGATAATATTGGAAGCATGAAAACAACAAATGCGGTCAAAGCTTTAGGAGCTTTGGCGCAAGAATCACGTTTAGAGATTTTCCGGATGCTTGTCCGTAGGGGCAAGGCGGGTATGGCCGCAGGAGCACTGAGCGAACATTTCTCCATGCCACCAGCAACAATGTCATTCCATTTAAAAGAACTCAGTAACTCGGGTTTGATAACATCACGCCGGGAAAGTAGATCAATTATTTATGCGGCCAACTACGAACAAATGCAAGAGCTGCTCGGGTTCTTGATGGAGAACTGTTGCGCCGACAATGGAGGTAAGTGTTAATGAAGAGATTCCACGTACACGTAGCTGTGTCAAATTTGGAGCAATCAATCAAGTTTTACTCCACATTCTTCGATGTGCCACCGTCAGTGACTAAAGAAGATTACGCAAAGTGGATGCTAGATGATCCTAGGATAAATTTCGCTATCTCAACCCGTGGTAGAGAGCCAGGTCTAGATCATCTGGGCATCCAGGTGGATGATAGTGATGCTCTCAAGCTTATTTCAGCGCGTCTCAAAGCCGCAGAACAACCGATATTGGAACAGGAGCAAACCACTTGTTGTTATGCAAAAGCCGATAAAGCTTGGGTTCATGATCCACAAGGTATTGCATGGGAAAGTTTTTACACAACTGATAGCGCCACTACATATGGTGAAGATGCAGACTTCACGACTCAAACGAATTCAGCTTGTTGTGCTCCAATGCCAGACGCCGTTCCAGTATCAATCAGTTCAAGCAAAAAGGAGTGCAGCAAATGAAAGTAATCTTTGCTTGCGTTCATAACGCTGGACGCTCACAGATGGCAGCCGCATTTTTCAACCAATCGGCAGACCCGACAAAGGCGCACGCAGTTTCCGCTGGAACTAAACCCTCTGAGAAGGTGCACGATTGCGTTACCGCAGCTATGAACAAAGTGGGCATCGACCTCTCAGCAGCAAAACCACAACTGCTAACCGAAGAACTTGCAAAAGACGCAACCTTTCTGGTGACGATGGGATGTGGTGAGGCGTGCCCTTACATACCTAATTTGAAGCGAATCGATTGGCCACTACCAGATCCGAAAGGCAAATCAGACGACGAGGTTTGCCACATTCGCGATGAAATCAAAATGAGAGTGCTCCGGCTTCTCAACGATCTTAATGCACTAAAATGCTGCGATTTAGAAGTATCAAAGTAATCGAACAAAATAAGAAATTTTCAGTGTAAAACATCATGAAAGTTGTCAATCAACCCAGCCCGTTCACTTGCTCAAACAAAATCGACCACCGGCATCTAACTACGAGAAAAATTATGACCGAGACAGTTACACCACTAAGGGAAAAAATCAATGCGCCTCAAATAGGCTTCTTTGAAAAGTGGCTTACTGTATGGGTCTTCCTTTGCATTGTGGCAGGCATTATTCTCGGACAGTTAATTCCCGAAGTCTTCAGAGTTATAGGTTCGATAGAAATAGCCCAAGTAAACATTCCCGTCGGTGTTTTAATTTGGGTAATGGTCATCCCAATGCTGCTAAAGATCGACTTCAAATCAATCGATCAAGTTAAACAACATTGGCGCGGAATGGGCGTAACGCTTTTTATAAATTGGGCGATCAAGCCGTTTTCAATGGCATTGCTGGGATTCATCTTCATCAGACATGTCTTCGCACCATATCTTCCAGTCGGTCAAATCGACAGCTATATCGCTGGTTTAATTATTCTGGCAGCGGCTCCCTGTACGGCTATGGTGTTCGTTTGGAGTCAATTGACAAAAGGTGACCCATATTTCACACTCAGTCAGGTTGCTGTAAACGATCTGATTATGGTATTTGCCTTCGCTCCTATAGTCGGACTGTTGCTTGGACTTTCATCAATTACGGTGCCGTGGAACACGCTTCTAATTTCAGTTGGTTTGTACATCGTTGTACCCGTGATAATTTCACAACTCTGGCGTGGTATGACGCTCAAAGGCGGACCAGAAGCGCTTGAAAAAACACTCAAAATGTTAAGTCCACTTTCGTTGGTCGCACTACTCACAACATTGGTTCTACTGTTTGGCTTCCAAGGAAAGGCTATCATCCAACAACCGCTAGTAATTGCGATGCTGGCTGTACCAATATTGATTCAGGTGTATCTAAACTCCGCATTGGCATACTGGCTGAATAAGCGCTTTGGTGTAGCTCATTGTGTGGCTGGACCGTCCGCGTTAATCGGCGCCAGCAACTTTTTTGAACTTGCAGTAGCGACAGCAATCAGCCTATTCGGATTTAACTCAGGTGCCGCACTAGCTACTGTTGTAGGTGTTCTTATCGAAGTCCCGGTCATGTTGTCTGTCGTAAAAATCGTCAATTCCAGTAAAGATTGGTACGAGAGAAACACCGCAAATTAAAGCACTGAAGATCATATAAAGCTGTGATTGCTGATAGCTTAGAAGCCGTCAAAAGCTGGCTCTTCAGTGAGCGATTAATTGCACTATGACTACAGATGAAGACAAACTGCGTACGTGTCACAAAGGTTTCGAAAGCACCATCCTTCCGACGAATCGGAAACTCCATATGAAAGGGCTTTGCAAGGCTCGCTTTCCAACGTTCTACTACCTTCGGCAAAATAGTAGGATCGTGGACTTTTTCCCAACCCCAACCTTCCATCTCTTCAAAGTGGTGCCGGTGTAGTCATACCAGCCTTGGTTATAAAAATCGATGTGACCGTCAGCTTTTGCAGTCCAACCGAGTTGTGGCATAAGATCGAATAAGGCACAGAATTGAGTTGCTTCTTCCTCAGCCTTAGCATTCACCGCGTCTTCGAGCGGTTATTTGAAGCGTGCAATTCACTATTTGCAGTTTCTAAATCCGCTGCTTGTCGCCAACGCCTTATTAACATCGTCCAACTCTTGCGGACAGCGCGGACAGACTAGATAGATCATTGCTTCGACGGCTCTCACCAGACCGAATTTGTTCGAGAATTGTTTGAAAACATTCAACACGCCAAGTCCAACTATGCTTTCAAAAAGTGCAATGTACAGATGGTGATAACTCAAAAGCCGTATATCTCATATCAACCGATCGATAAAGGCTTGGCAGGTCCTGGTCTGCTTGCAAAAAAATGCCACTGACAAATTCTGATTGCATTTGCGTCCTTGAATATTTCCATCAATTGTTCGATGGCGGATAGACTCCTTAGCCTCTGTCAGTCCGTTCAGGCGATGAGATGAGCCCCTGCGCCTCATACTGGTGGATTGTTTGTGAGCTGACGCCAAGCTGTTTTGCGACTATGCCAACTAAAGATTCCTTGTTTATATTGTCACTATAAACCCTCTAATATATTTGAGAGTCAAGAGGCGTTTTGGAGTTGCGTGTTGTAAACAGATCGGTCGCAATGAAGGAACAAGCCAGCGGATATGAAACTCGTGCAATCTAGGCAAGGCAATGGATTTGCCGGTCGGGAAGGGCGACGACATTCGCGAAGCAATTTCTAAGTGTTGTACAATGTCCCAGCGTGTACTCTTGCAAGGGAAATATGGTCAAGCGGCTCATCTGTCTGATTTTCGCCTTCATCGCAGCTGCCAGTAGTGGCGGCTGGGGGCGGGCTGCCTATGCTGGTACACAGGCTTGCGCCAGCCCAATTATGGCATGCTGTGCAGGTAAGACACATTCTTGCTGCGAGACGAAAGCCGCAACTGGCAGCGAGCAAGCGGCGTCTTGTGGTTGCAGCGGACAACCGGAACCACAAGCGATGAGCTGTTCCGTGTTCAAGCTTGCACCGGAGCTTTTAAAAGTCGTTGTTGTGGCGTTGATTTCGCTAATCGGTCTAGCTTTTGCAATCGCGACCTGCTCGCTTAGATATTTTGAAATTGATTGCTGGCGACCGCCCAAGATACCGCTATTTCTTTTCTATCGAGTCCTAAAAATCTAAAAACATCCCTCTTCTGATCTGGGCAAAGCTGGCTGTCAGCTCTGCCTAAGTGTGTTCGTCTAGAAGGGGGCTGGCTGGTTTCAGTCAGCATAAAGAACTTGGCACAAGATACAAACGCCTATTCGCCTGCGCGTCTATGGCTAAAAAAGAATATTTGGTCTTTAACTTCACTCGCTGTCGTAGTGCTGGCGTGCTTCTTCATCGTTCAGCACTTCAAAAAACCTGGACAGATGAGTGTCATCGAGTCGCAAGCCATGGACATGACGGCCATGAAACCGACACGTGGAGCCGTCCCAGTTGCTGTTGCTGCTGCTAAAGAAGATGAGCTGGATGCGTCAGTCACATACACTGGAGCAGTTCAGGCGTTTGAAGACGAGGACGTTTATCCGCGCATCACAGGACGGATTGTGGCAATGCCAGTCTACCCGGGTGATAGGGTCAAGCCAGGTCAACTACTGGTTCAACTGGACCCGGCTGTAAACTCGGAATACTCAGCTAAATTGCAAGAATCGCAGTATGCAGCCGATGCAGCGGTACACAACTCAAGCATTGCTAAAGAAGAGCTGACGCAAAAGGCATTTGATCTAGATGCAGCAAAAGCAGCTGAGGATGCTGTACTAGAAGAGCTGAAGCAGGCCCAAGCAGATCTCGATTACTGGACGGCTGAAATATCCCGTGAGACCAGTCTTCTCAAGACGCAGGTGATTTCTCAGCAAGAATTCGATGACGAGCAGAACAAATACAAGCAGGCGAAAGCCAAAGTAAAACAGATGACGTCGAAGCTGGCGCAGGCAAAGAATGCACGGCTTTCAGCCTTCGCTGCATCCGAGGCAGCAGCTCACCATGTCGGTCATATCATGCTTACTGCCAAAGAAGCACAAGCCGCACAGCAGACGGCGGAGATAACCAATAGCTATACACGCATCCTAGCGCAATCACCAGGCGTTGTCACGAAGAGACTGATCAGCCCCGGAGTGACAGTTAGTCCCGGCATGATGATTTTGAAAATCAGTCACATGCGAAAGGTGCGTGTGCAAGCGCAAGTGGCTCCAGAGGACGCTGCCAGAATAAGCGTGGGCAATTCGGTGCACATAAAAAATGCGGCCAATGCAAAAGAGGAAATTGAGGCGTCGGTCACCGCCTTGTTTCCTGCCGCCGATCCAAACACTAAAACAGTTGTTGTCGAGGCATTAATAGACAACGTCGGACGACCGTTGGGTGCGCATGGCGTGAGTACAGTGAAAAATTTAGGCACATTCCGACTGCTACCTGGCGAATACGTGGTTATGCGTATCAGCGTAGGTGAAAAGAGAGCAGTGGTCGTGCCATCTAGCGCCATTATTTGGCGCAACGGCAAAGCGCAAGTTTGGAAAGCGCAAGGCGGCTCTGGCAATAAAACCGGCAGCTTGTATACGTGCCTAATGCACCCGGAAATAAAAAGCCCGCAACCAGGCAAGTGTCCAAAATGTGGCATGGAACTTGTTCCTACTACCGCTTCAGGCTCCATGACAGCACAGCTTGCAGATATTGAAGTTGGTCTGTCGAATGAAAACGAAACCGAAGTTGTCTCAGGTGTAAAATCCGGCGACTCAGTTATCTATGCCGGTTTTGCCAACCTGCAAGATGGCATGCCAGTGGTAGCAACTGATTGGGATGACAGCGGTCCGGCAAAGCTGCCGGAGGCTTCAGCCGTCCAACACAACCGGCTGGACGCAAGCAATAAATTCAGCAAGCAGTTCCGAATCAAAGACATTTATGTATCAACGACGCTTGAGACTTCAGGTAATGCCCGAAACAATTTTGTTTGTCTATTGAAAGACTTGCAAGGCAAGCCTGTAGAACACGCAAGCGTAAATGCTAAAACTTCGATGCCTAGCATGTCGATGGCGGGCCCAAATTTGAGCGCTGAAGAAAAATCCGGCGGCCGTTACGTGTTTACAACGAATTTTATGAGCGGTCTGTGGCGCATTGATCTAACGATAAACGGCGAAGAAATATCGGTGGATGCAGACGTACCATGAACCACGGCCCATCAGCAAAAGAACACTTCAACATTTCGGCTTGGTCGATCGATCATCCCTATACTGTCTTTGCCTTTTTTCTGGCAGTGATACTGCTAGCGGTGGCAGCCATCGGCTTCTATATGCCCAAGAGGTTGATGCCTTATGTAGAAAGTCCAATGATAGGCATTGTCACCATGCAACCGGGTCTTTCCGCCGAGGACATGGAGCTTTACATCAGTAAGCCCATAGAAGAGCGTATGGTGGACATCAAAGGCGTTCGCTACATCCGCTCGTCTGCTCAGGAAGGCTTCTCGATGGTGTCGCTTGAGTTCCCTTACGGCACAGATATGAAGCGGGCTCTGGTGGATGTGCAAGCACTGATGAACGTAGTGCAAGCAGATCTGCCAGTTACTGGTGCTAACCTGAAGCCTTCATGGGTTCTGCCGATTGACCCCTTGAACTTGCCAGTTTTAACGTACAACCTGTCGTCTAAAACCATGGACCCTGTGCGGCTGCGCGAGCTTGCTGACAATGAAATCACCAATCGACTGAAGCGAATTCCGCATGTTTGGTCAATTTATACTTTTGGCGGCTTTAAGCGTCAGATGCAAGTCTTAGCCAACCGTGACAAACTGTCTGCCTACGGTTTGTCGATTCTGGATGTGCGGGACGCTCTAGACAAGCAAAATGTGGCACGTCCGGCCGGCAGAATAACCAATCGGGCAAATGAATCGATTGTTCGTGTCGACACTTTAGCCAAAGACCCGTCACAAGTGGCAAATTATCCGCTCAAAGCGGCGGCGGAAAGCATTGTCTATCTCAAAGACGTTGCCAAAGTAGTAGATACCTTTTGGGAGAAGCGGGCAGCCTACCATCATGTGCACGACGGACGGATTGACGAAGGCATAGAAGTAAGCGTCATCCAGGAGCCCTCAGCCAGCAGTCCAGAGGTTATTCGCGGCATAGCAAAAGAAGTCGAGGAAATCAAAAAAGAATATCCGGCGCTTGAGTTTCAAATCAGTTATGACAACTCTGATTTTGTTCAGATCTTGATGAACAACATGGTCGAAGAATTGCTTGTGGCAGTGCTTTTGACCGGTATTGCCGTGTATTTATTCATCGGCGATTGGCGCGGCACTTTAATCTCGATGATCACCATTCCTATTTCACTTTCGATGGCTATTTTGTGCCTGATACCGCTTGGAATGACATTGAACAGCTCCACCTTGATCGGGCTATTGCTCTCGATCGGGCGGCTTGTAGACGACTCGATCATCGACATTCACTCAATTGAAAGACATCTGCATATGGGCAAAGACCCGCGCACGGCGACGATCGATGGCATCACAGAAGTGCGCCTGGCGGTGGCAGCTTCGACTTTAGTTTTGATACTTGCTCTAGTGCCTCTTCTTTTTTGTGGTGGCATTGTAGAGCAAATGTTCGTAGGGCTTGTCTGGCCGATTATTTTTGGTCTGCTGGCGTCATTTTTCGTTTCATTGACACTAACTGCGGTGTTAGCCGAAAAAATTTTACGCGTACACGATCTGTCCAGAGAGCCAAAGAACCGCATCGAAAGAACCATACAGAAAAACATACTTTTGCCCTTCGACAGATTTTTGTCCAATCTGGAAGAGCGTTATGGGCGGTGTGTGGCGTGGATGTTAGAGCATCGCTTCTTAAATATGACGCGCATTTTGATCACCATAGCTATTGGCTTTACCTTTTACAACTTTATTGGCAGTGAAATGATGCCTCTAGCCGATGTCGGGCAAGCGTATGGCGTTTTGGAAACTGATGCTGGATCTTCCTTTGAGCAAACAGAGCGCATCACGCGGCAAGTTGAAAAACTGATGCTCAAACACCCCGAAATCAAGCACGTATCGTCTGAAGTAGGCGTTGACCCTGGCGGCACTTATTTCAACGGCTACAGCATGCAGCAGGCTAACACAGCCACGTTCATGATTACGTTGTCGGACAAAGACGCGCGAAAAAAAACGATCTGGCAAATTATCGACTCTGTGCAATCGAATGCATTGAGCCAGATACCAGGGATCAGGCGACTGCAGATAAAAGAGATGGGCTCTGACGTGATGGCGAGCTCACAGGCACCTATTTCAATTCTTGTTACCGGTCCGGATTTGAAAGTGGTGACGATGATGGCTGAGCAAGTAGCTCAAGTCGCCAAGACCACTTTTGGTATGCACCAAGTGGCCACCGACTGGGCGTTGTCGAAACCTGATTGGGAGATAAAAGTCGATCAAAGGCGGGCATTGGAGGTGGGTCTTACGCCCCAGCAGGTAGCCGATCAAGCCTACTATGCCATAAACGGCGCCCTGACTAATGAGTTTTACCGTTTGCCTAATCTCAGGCAACGGACAATCCAAGTTCGCTACGACGAACCGCAAAGAAAAACGCCTCAAGAGCTGCTTTTGATGAAAGTGTCAAATGCAAGTGGTGAACAAATTCCCCTTAAAACCATAGCCAGCCTTAATTTCAGACAGGCGCCGTCGTTAATAAATCATGACCAGATGCGGCGAGCGGTAACTGTCATGGGCTACTACCGCATCGGCGAGCCCCCGTCGATGGACACATCAATGGACGTAATGATGAAGGCGATGGCGAAACTCAACTGGCCGCCCGGCTACACCATCGAGATGCGTGGCGACATGACCCAGATGATGGATTCGTTTTCGCGTTTATTGGTGGGGCTGCAATTGGCGATTGTCTTCATTTTCCTTTTGCTAGTCGGTCAGTTCAAAGGTTTTCTGCAACCGCTTCAGATGATCTTTTCCCTGCCCCTTGAATTGGCTGGTGTTTTCATAGCTCTTTGGTTGGCTCATCAAGCCTTTTCCACGGTATCAATTATGGCCGTGATTATTCTGACAGGCATGGACATTACTACTGCGATTTTGCTTATCGACCAGATTATGCGCTTCAGGCATGAGGGAATGCCCAGGAACGAAGCCATTATCAAAGCTTGCCCGATTCGTTTGAGACCGATTTTGATGACATCGGTAATCACAATCATCGTCATGTTACCTGTGGCGTTGTTTCCCAAAACTGGCATGGATGCTTATTCACCACTTGGAACAGTTATTGTCGGTGGACTTTTAATTGGCACTTTGCTCAGTCTTTTTGACATACCGATCATGCATGCCTACGTTGATGATTTCAGCAACTGGATTAAAAGAAAGCTTCCAGGGGCGGAGGTGCGTGACTGATGAGAAGACTTAGTCTAGCGCTTTCATTTTTACTGATGGTGTTTTCACATTCGCCAACACAGGCGCAAGATGCGCCTTTTTCTGAACCACAGGCAACGACGGAGCAAGAAGTAGGCGTCAACAATCCAATCAAACTGACAATTTCCGCCACAGCACTTGGCTCTGATCTACCGACTGTGACCGGACCGCTGACGATGGACCAGGCAGTGCAGTCCGGCTTGAAAAACAACCTGGATAACAAGCAATCGCTTTTGGACACGGAAATATCGAGGCTTAATAGTCGGGCAGCCCTGGCACGGTTTGGACCGAACATCTCCTTGAGCACCTTTTATTCGACTTCATCGTTGAACCAGATGCTTTTCTACCCAAACGATGGCGTTGTAGCTTCGGCACCAATGCAACCAATAGTTAGAGGAAGCTCCTTTAGCACGATAGTGGCAGGTGTGCAGCCACTCTTCACAGGCGGCTATCTGCGGGGTAATTATCGGGCTGCAAAGTCGTCAGAGCGTCAGTCGCTAGCTAAGTATCAACAGTCTCGCATTGACATAGCCAGAACGATTAAGCAAGCGTATCTTCAATGCGTTTGGAACCGAGCCCGCTTGCAAGTCGACACTGATTACGTCAAATTCCGCACTTTGTCCACATCAAACATGCACCAGCGGATGGTTGATGGTAAAGCACCAAGAGCGGACTTTTTGCGAGAAGAGGCGGAATTGGCTCAGGCAAAAGCTCAGGTGAATCGAGATTATCGAGACTTCAACGTTTCGATAATCAACTTGAAAGCAGCCATGGGAGCAAATTTAAGTTCGCTCATCGATGTAACTGAAGGCTTAAACTACGCACAAAATCAAAAGGACCTTAATGGATATCTGAACGCTGCCGGCACCAATCGGCCGGAAATAAGACAGGCTCAGTCGAAAGTTGAGGAAATGAAGGCCAGGAAGCTGATTGCAAGAAGTCAGTACCTGCCACATGTTGATCTTTATGGACTAGGAAGCAACATAACAGGCACCAGTCCTGATGGCACTGCCGAAGGCAAGTTTGGTGGATTTGTCAGTGTAATCGGACATTACACCTTGTACGATTCCGGGCAACGCTCAGCACAATTGCATTCGGCTCACAAGGCAATTACACAATCTGGATATGCGCTTCAGCAAACCAGACTGAAGGTAGCTCAAGAGGTGTCGACGGCCTGGGTAGACCTTGATTTAAGTGCACGGAATGTCGATCTGGCTAAGTCCCAGGTTGTCTCAGCCGAAGAAGATTTTCGCTTGATAAAAACCCGCTACAACATCGGTAAGTCGACGGCGCTCGAACAATTCGATGCCGCCGTCAAGTTGTATCGGGCGAGACTAGCTCTTACCGAATCGATCTACAACTACCGACTGGCTCAGACGCAGATTGTCTGGGCAAGCGGCGACATCTAAACAAGGAGAAAACAAATGATCAAAGCAACGTTAAAAGCAGCTTTATTGGTGACTTTTCTGACTAGCTCCACTAGTTTTGCTAGTTTCGCCCACGAAGGTGAGAGTGACAGCAAGCCTTCTGGAACGCAGGTGGGCACCGTGCATGGCGTGATCGGAGACAGCATGTGCAAAACGGATCACAAAGGAATGATCAAGAGTGGCAAGTATGGAAAGACTGATGCCGACTGCATCGCTAAGTGTCTTAAAGATGGCATGAAGTTGACTCTTGAAGATCAAAAGACAAACACCTCATACACGTTCGTCAATTCAAAAGAAGCCAAAGCCTTCGCTGGCAAGAAGGTTGCCGTTACCGGACACATCGATCACACCAACAAAGTAATACACATTCATTCCATCAAAGCAGAAAAATAGGCAATCTCAGAAGGAGGGAGAAAACCGTGGCGGAGTCAATTTTTCAAGGGTTAACTACAAGAAACATTCAAATAGCCCAACTAGGGTTGCTTCTTGGCGGGATCTCCCTCCTGTTGGTGGAGATCAGATTCGAGCACCAGGCAGTTTTGGCTGACAAATGGCAAGCGTGGATACCTATTACTTATCTGGCACTGGCGCTTTTGCTAGGTACTGTCGCGCTTGTGTGCTTAAGGAGTTTCGGCAAAAATTTGTTAATTGTCCTTTTTTCCGGACTGGCGGCTTTGGGCATAGCGGGCTTTTGCTTTCACAGCCTGGGCAAACCGGTCAAGCAAGTATCCGAGGTTGTCTCGGTGGACTTTAGCAAACCTGGTCAACTCAAGGCTGATGATGGCGAAGAGTCACACCCACCAATATTGGCACCTCTGGCGTTGGTTGGGCTGGGAGTACTTGGGATCTCGACATGTCTGATAAAAACAGAAGGAGTGAGTTGATGCGGCGTTTTAGACTACCAAAATCATCGAACACTCAGGCAAAAATACCATTGGCTCTAATTCTCGCCTATCTTTGTCAAGCTCCTGCTTATGCTCAGCAGATAAGCCCGGCAGATGCCGGAATGCCAACCAAACTGGATGCATCTGTTTCGCAGTCAGACCAGGCTATAAGCCTGCCAGAGCTGCAAAAATTCGCATCGCAGAGTAATCCCACTTTGTTGCAAGCGAATGCCGCCATAGAGGCAGCCAGGGGGCGCGCAAAGCAAGCTGGTCTGCCACCCAACCCGGTCTTTGGCTTTGAAGGTGCCGAATGGGCCTTCCGGGGATGGAACCAAAAAGCGGAATATTTTGGCTTTTTCGAACAGACTGTGCCCTTGGGCGGCAAGCTCAAAAAAGCGCGCAAGATCTACGAACAAGAAGCCAAGCAGGCAGAGATAGAAGCTTTGGCCCAGAAGTTCAGAATTGAAAATTCAGTGTGCATAGCTTTTTATGAGGCGTTGGGTGCTCAACAGCAAGTTGACATCAACACTGAACTTTTAGGTGTCGCCCAGACGGCGACATCTACAACCTCTGAACTTTTCAACGTCGGTCAAGCCGATAAGCCAGACTTTTTGCAAGCGGAAATCGAGCTAGAAGAAGTTAAACACGATCTGGTAGTTGCTCAAAACACGTTAAACCAGAATTTGAAAGAACTTGCGGCTGTAGTAAACAGACCATTACCAGCCTCTATCCGGCTGTTAGGCGAGCTGGATGCACGTATTCCGGAATTTGACGAGAATGCCAAACTCACAGAATTACTAAATCAGAGCCCGCAAATCAGAGCTGCCGAAGTGCAGGTAGCAAGGGCTAAGGCGGTATTAGCGAGAGCTAAAGTTGAACCATACCCGGATATGTTTTTGCGCAGTGGTTTTGGTTACAGCTCTGAATTCCTTGATAATGGCGGATCTTCGCAATCGGGGGGAAGTCCGCCCCGCACTGGCGCGGAGATGAATATGCAGGTTGGTTTTTCGTTGCCTCTCTGGAACCGCAACCAAGGTGGTATCGCCACAGCAAAAGCCGAATTGGTGTTTGCCCAAAATGAATACAACAGGCTGAGACTAGGTCTGGGCATGCGTTTTGCGCAAACTCGCAATTCATATGTCAACGCCATCGACAAAGTGCGCAGGTACAAGAACGTCATTCTGCCGAAGGCAGAAGAGGCATACCGCTTGTACTTTGACAGATATAAAACGATGAGCGCCTCTTATCCACAAGTGATCATTTCACAAAGAACACTCTTCCAAGCGCGCAGACAATACATCATGGCTCTGGTTGATTTACGCCAGACAGCCACACAACTGGAAGGATTTCTCTTGACGGGCGCGCTGGATGCTCCAGCTATGCGTCAGGACACCACAGGTATGAATCAATTCGAGCTAAGCGGAGCACCAAGCGCGATTCGAACCGGACACGACAACGGTGCCGATACTGCCGGGCTTGTTATGCCTTAAAAGGATAAAAAATGAAATCGACAACTAAAATTTTGATGAAGGCTATGGTGGCAGTGAGCTTGCTGGTATCACATATGGTTACACCAGTATTTGGCACAAGCGTAAAGCATCCAAGTGGTAGCGCCCAGCAATCGAGTGGACAACCGATGGTTGTCACCCCAGATCTACCGCATCTTCCATGGAGGATGGAAAACGGCGTCAAAGTTTTCCATTTAACTGCAGAAGTTGTGGAAAGGGAATTGCTTCCGGCATCCGAGATGGGTCCAGCGAAACGAATTAAAGTCTGGGGCTATAACGGAACCGTGCCGGGCCCGACAATAGAAATCAATGAAGGCGACCATGTGCGCATCATTTTTCATAACAACCTACCGGAAGATACGACAATTCACTGGCACGGATTTGAAGTTCCGATTGCCATGGATGGAATGCCCTTTATCAGCCAGCCTCCCGTAAAGCCTGGTAGAAGCTTCGTTTACGATTTCACGCTCCATCAAAATGGCACTTACTTTTATCACTCGCATGGCGCTATGCAAGAAATGATGGGCATGATCGGCTTATTCATCATTCATCCCAAGAAAGTCTATGCTCCTCCAGTGACAAGGGATTTCGGCATTATCGTTCAAGAGTTTGCAGTGTTACCGAACAACGAAATTGCTAATTCCATGGCTATGGAATTTAACTGGCTGACTATTAACGGAAAAGCCGCTCCTGCCACAACACCTCTAATTTGCAAACTTGGCGATCGAGTGCGAATTAGAATAGTCAATCTCGGCATGGATCACCATCCCATCCATTTGCACGGCAATCAATTTTTCGTCACTGGAACTGAAGGTGGTCGCATTCCTAGTTCCATTTGGTACCCTGGCAATACAGTACTCGTTGGGGTCGCCCAGGCTCGTGATATCGAGTTTGATGCAAAATACGTCGGTGATTTCATGCTTCATTGCCACTTACCACATCACATGATGAACAACATGGTATCGAGCGTGGGACCGTTGTCCCATGTCGGTCAGGGCATGCATACTGGCATGGGAATGCAAGAAGGCATGGGCATTGTTCGTGAGGGCAATGCCACCGGTGAAAATATCGGTCCAGGATTAGGACGCGGTTTGGGGATAACCGCTGATAGAGAGCAAAATACCTCACATGTAATCGGTCATACACCAGAAAAAGTCACACCAAATGCCGAACAATCATTATCCAGTTCGCCCTCTTTAGGCAGCGATGCAAACACGAGAACAGCCGTTGGTTACCCGCAAGATGCAACGATGATGATGCCGATGGACGCGGCTGTAGCAAAGCCTGAAAATAACGGCCTGGCGCCAGGGTGGTCGGCTGCTCTGCAAGGTATGATGTCTCTTGTACGCGTTTTACCTGCCGACAAGTACGACAAACTCATGGCTGACATCAAAGCCGGACGCATCGACCCTGCTCAGATGAAGGGCATGCAAATGGATAACATGCCTGGCATGAACATGAATCAGGGCGACATGAAAAACATGCCCGGCATGGATATGAAACACGACACCATGAAAAACATGCCCGGCATGAACATGAAGCACGACAACATGAAAAACATGCCCGGCATGGACATGAAGCACGACAACATGAAAAACATGCCCGGCATGGACATGAAGCACGACAACATGAAGAACATGCCCGGCATGGACATGGACATGAAGCACGACAACATGAAGAACATGCCCGGTATGGACATGAGTGACGAAGGAAGCAAAAAAACAAAGATGCAAAAAACAACGCCCGTGAAAACCAAGCCTCCAGTGAAGAAAAAAGCCGCACCATCAATAGAAGAACAAATGAAGCTGAACCCCAATATGAAAATGTAGATAACTAGAAGGAAACGACGCCTTGGATTCAGATTTAAATGTCGACTTGATCGTCCGGCTAATCACAAGCTACAAAGCCGATCCTGAATCGGTCTACAACACCTGGTTTTCAGGAAGCGACGAGCGACTGAAAGCCTTTCGCTCGATACGTTTAGGTGTAAAAAAGACCTACACCGCAATTGCCGCTGGCACATTCGGAAATGACTTTCGCGGTTCACCGCTGGAAGTGGTGATGACCGCAATTACAGAGCAAAAGCAAGTGTTTGCGGGCGCCGCGCATGCTTTCTACTGGAAGCCCAAATTGCGAATTCCGGACATTTACGAGAACGAAGACAACAAGCGAAAGTTTGGAAACTTCTTGGAGCTCTGCTATTCCAATTCAAGAGAGGATCAGATTCTGGAGCAACTTTCCAGGTTGGCGTCTCACGAGATCAAGGGACTCGGTCCAGCAGTGTCAAACATTGTTTATTTTCTGCATCCGACCATAGTTTTGCCGTTTAACACAGCCATGGTCAACGGATTCAATGTGCTGACTGGGGAGAAAATCAAGCTTGGTTCGTGGAAAAGTTATCTAGAAATGCGCGAGATTTGCGCGGAGCTGAACAGCAATCCGCAGTTGAAAAGCCTGTTATCAAAAGATTTTGGAGCGCTGGCAGGATTGCTTTTTGAAATTGGCAACGGTCGCATTGTCTTTGGTGGCAACTACGAATCTGTTTTGTCCCAGGTGAATGAGCGCGCGAAAAACATAGTCAAGACCAGACATAACGAGGTTTTATCCGAGCAGCTTGAAGAGTCAGAACACACTCAAACACAGCATTTGCTTATTAAAATTGGGCGGGCGTTGAAATTGAATGTGCATGTTGCCAAAAACGACAGACATAAATCCTGCAACGGCGAGGCATTTGCCCAACTTACTCTGTCCGAGTTACCACTAAGAGAACGAATGCATCAGGATGTTTACGACACGATCGGCTTAATCGATGTGTTGTGGCTAAACCACGAGGGTCGCATCGTAAGCGCCTTTGAAGTGGAAAAGAGCACTTCCATCTATTCTGGAATTTTGCGCATGGAAGACTTGATGCGTACGCTTCCCGATCACAATTGCAACTTCTTTCTTGTGGCTCCAGACAGAAGAGAAAACGAGGTGATTGCACAGTTCCAGAGACCAGCTTTTAAACAATCGTTGTCTGAAATGTCGCTGAGCTACATACCTTTTACTGAGCTTAAAACTCACTGTGAGGGATTGTGCAAATTTGGTGATAACCACAAGATAATGCACAAGATCGCTAGGCACTGCACCTGTCCGAACTGATTGAGGTTAAGCATGCAGCATAATCTACCACTCGTTCATGCAGAAGGCATAAGACTTGCTCGCACCGGTTGTGATGGCATTTTTCACGTCCGTGTGATTGATAAGGGAGCGAAAAACCGGCTTTCTTGGGACCGCTTTGTACGATTGCAGGCAGCAGCGGAACAAATAAAAACAAACTTGACGGCAGCATGCTCCGTTCTCGACGTTGGTGGCTATGAGGGCGCACTTGCGTTCTTTCTTGTCGAGAGTGGTCATTCCGTCGATGTGCTCGATCCCGAAACAACCGGGGGGACGGCAACTTGCATAAACGCTGCTGATTTCAGTTACGAGGTCGTCACGGCTGTCGATGTTCTGGAGCATATTAGTCCCGAGCAACGTCAGACTGCCATCTTTGAATGCGCTCGAGTCGCATCCAAGTTATTGGTGCTCAACTATCCTTGCCGGGAGAGCGCTCCGGCTCAGGAATTGATGCTTAAACTAACCAACAATGCTTTTGTAAGACAGCATGTTGAGTGGGAATTGCCAGATAGCAACTGGGTGGTTGGCGAGCTAGCGGAAGCGGGTTTTGACTGTCAAATTATCCCGCATACAAATCTGGGCATTTGGCTCGGTCAGTATCTTGTGCAAAATTTACTGCCCGAAGTGGCGCCAGCACTCAATGCTGCTTTGATTGCACGTCACTCGGCAGAGCCATTCAGCAGTCCGCTCTATCACCTAGTCGTCGCAATACGGGATTGAGAGACCCCGTCGACGCTCGAACGAAACATAGTTTTTATCAGAATCATTAGCCGGAAGTCGGCGTTCTTACTTCGCATGAACTACCAGGGACAACACAACATTGTTCAGAGTTATTTCGGTAATTCCACCAAACCGCAGCGCTTACCGCAAGGGTGGCAATGCCTGCACTGATCAGCTTTGCCATAGGGAGCACATTGGCACCAAAGAGCGTCAACCAGATACCCAACATCGGCGAGCCGCAGCAACCCAAGAGAAAGCACCCGCCGCCGCAAAATAATGCTGTTAAACCGGCACTGCCAGCCGCCATGTTTCGAGCCGCAGTTGACCGGATGTCAATGTACCGCCTGAGCGAATCGGCAGCAAAAGCAAATCCTAGCGCGCATGAGTAGCCTAGTAAATAGTTCTGCGTTTGGATATAGCGATCCAACATTGAAGGCAAATTACAGCCGTCCTCGCAAACGTCCTGCGTCAGCAGCTCTGGGTACGCACTGAACCACAAGTAGTGAAGCCCGTAAGCAAGGCAAAACACTCCTACAGGCAAAAGCCACTTACCTAGCGACTTGATCGTAGTGTTCTTCACAGATTGCCTCCAGTCTTATGAGCAGAACACGCAGAATCACAGCCACAGCCGTCGCTGCGGTTGTTGAACCGGATATGGAACGCGATCTTGTACGTATGCTTCACCAGTTACTAACGAATTGTAAGCGCGATCGAGCTCTCGACCGAGATAGGCAGCGTGATCTAGTCGGCTAACGAAATTTTTTTCAATGGACTGCATATAAATTGCTGTTGGCGTTTCGCCTTCGATAATGCAGTCTAGAACACCAGTCGGTGTATAGTGTTCGACAAGGAGCAACTTTCTTTTACTATCAGGATAGATAACAAAAAAACCAGCCGCATCTGTCACGAAGCGCTCGGTCTCGGGCGCTCGCACCACTTCTACTTTTGTAGTCTTGATTTGTTTTTCAAATGGTCCGGGATTGCGCGCGGCGCAAGCCTTGACCTGCTCAGCTATAGCGGCAACGTCAGTGGTTCCAATCAAAGATATCAGCTCAACTTGCTCAAGGAAAAATTGCACCTGTTCTCGGCTGACGTTTTTGAGATAAGGCCGTTTGCCCTTTGCCTCGCGAATCCTCATACCGTCATCAACGCCGTGCTTAAACAGGCTTTCCATAGATTGCCCTGGCAGATGACCGACTGCTTGTTGAGTGTCATCACCACAAACAAGCAGAAAACGAATGTTGGGGTTACCAAGAGCGTTTTGAATAACGCGCTCAATGCCAAGGTTTTCCGTATGCATGGGTCCGACTACTGCCATGCCTTCTGGATTAGCTGCTCGCAATTTTTCGGCTAGATCTTCACTGTTGAGCGTAACCACGGCAACCGGCGCCGTATAACGCGATACCTGATATTCACCAGGCAGAGGCGGCCAGCCGGCCCGCTCTTCGGGCATCTCTGTTGGACACAAATCAAGACTTTCGCTTTGTTCTGGATAGGCCTCGGCAAAAGCGTTGGCGGCAATTGCGGGATAGCAAATGGCGCAGCCAAGACAATCATACTTTTTCGCTGTAAAGTTATCGCGCGCGCGTCCTAACAAGTCGGATAGCACATCTCTACCGGGCGCGGTTAGTGCTAGCGCTTCTGTCGTCTGCTGAAAGCAACCGCAGCTATGGCACTTAGCCAAAGAGGCCGCTGTTTCAATCTGCTCGTGTATGACATCCAGGGGGGATTGCATTAGATTTTCCTGTAGCAAACATCATAGCCATTATACACTAATCAATTGAATAGTATATAATGCCAACAGATACCCCTTCGAGGTTCAAAGATGGACGAACCAGACAAGTGTTGCAGCCCCAAACCGCTCTTAGAGGACCGTCCAGTCTTTTCCCTTAATCAGGCTGCTGAACTGGCAGAGCTGTTCAAGCTGCTGGCGGATGCGACACGGGTCCGGCTGCTGCAACTGCTGTTAAAACACGGCGAGATGCGAGTGTCTGAGATTTCAGGCGCGCTGGAGATGACACCGCAAGCTGTTTCAAACCAACTTCAAAAACTAGCGTATAACAATGTCGTTGCAGCCAGAAGAGCAGGCGTGAATATTCACTACCGCGTCGTTGATCCGTGTGTTCGTGAGCTGCTTCAACAGGGTATGTGCCTTCTTGAAGATGCGCGCCAGAGCAGGAATCACGCTGATGTTGTCTGATATGAAAGTAAGTTTTCGTAAAAAGGGCGGCTTGCTAAATGCGCAGCTTGACTGTGAAATCGATTGCAACAATGTTCAGCAGCTCACTCAAGAGGAATCCCGCGAGCTAGTGGCTTTGCTGAATAAATACCGCCCGGCGTGCGCTTGCACAGATGAAAGCATTAGTGGACAGAGAAATGAATTCAGCTATCAGATCAGTATCGATGATGGCGAGAACAGGCTGAAACTGGCATTCTGTACGGGAATGTATCTTGAAGATATCGAGCTGTGGCGCAGCGTTGAGCTGATCGAAACCCTTTGTTATCGTGCGTGTGGTGCGGAGCAAAGACCGATCTCTATCGGATGTTGCCCTAGATCGAACGTCGAGGGATAAAGTTTATTATTTGCTTTTAGGCTTCCATGAGGGCGGCGATCGTGTCAATACCCATGTTTTCGTTCAATTTTCGTCATCTCAGGCGCGCAAAGTAGGGAGAGTGGATCCTCTTCCCATGCGCTTTTTGTGCCCTTGGACATTCGTTCGGTCGACGCTAGTCAGAGTTGACTGCACACCCTTCCATTCGTAATCAGGTTGAGTCCGTGCTGGGCCGGTATCAACCTTTTTTAACGTTCTCTGTGCAAGCACAGTAACGGGCCGAAAAACGTCCTAGCCCAGCGTCATCCTTTTCTCATCGAATTCTTTTTTGTCCTTTAAAACGTGATATGCGATCTCTGCAATCGTTCGGGCGATCGCAACTATTGCGGTTTTTTTGCCTCTGCGCTTAAGTATTGTGTTGTAGCGACTCAGAAACGGCTTCGAAGTTCTTACAGCCATCCATGCGTCTTGTAGGAGTATCCATCGCAAAATTCTTGGACCTCTTTTTGTAATTGCTCCCATTCTCATCACACTGAACTCGCATAGAGGCGAGGCACCAAGCCGATATAACCAGCAACATGCCGAGCGTTCTTAAACCTCGTGATGTCACCCAATTCAGCAGCTATCATTAATGCCGAGATATCTCCAACACCTGGAATCGTTTTCAGCAACTGCACTTCGGGAGAGTCCTTTGCTAGTTGCATTAAGATTCGATCCCGATTTACCATCTTTTCTTCAAAATAATCGATCACCTCGAGGCACTCCCCAAGCTGCTGTGACGCTCGGGAGTGAGACTGCTTTCTTGTTGTAGACAATTGCGCCCAAGCGCGGACCCCAATCGAGCTTCTTTGTTTCCTTGTCCAGAACCGCATGTGCGATGTTCTTGTATTGTGTTCGTGAACGCATCAGTCTTGTCCGCCATCGCAAATTCTCTCTCAATATGCGCTCATTTCTGCTCGGTTGATAGCAGACCGGCAGGTAGTTTCGGATGACTAACTCCATCAGAATTTTGCTGTCGATTTTGTCATTCTTTTTGACACTATCGGCTATTAATCTCACAGCATAGGTGTTTGCGACTTTAACTTTCGAACCGCATTGTTTGACTGTTTCAACGAACCATTCGTTGCCGCGGCAATTCTCAATCGCACAAATTACTGGGTCCAATCGCAGAAAAAACTTTCGAACTTCGTGCTCGTCATTCGACAGTTTGTGCTGGCTCAGCACCTCTCCCTTCTCGTTTCCCACAGTAATTACAGAGAAACGTTTGTGGAAATCGATTCCTACAAACGTAGCTTTACCTTCCATGGGCGTGATAGATTTCGGCATAGGCATGTTCTCCAAAGCAGTGTTGGGTTTGTTTCGCAAAACTTCCATACCCTGTTTTTTGGTGCTGTCTGTACCGCCACCTGGCGCGTCTCCAAGCCATGCGACAGAGATTGGTCAGACAGCAATCATCCTGAACCCGCCCTGCATACAATCTTTTTTGGCATAACGACGGAGACACTAGACCCGTCTAGACCTTTATTGAGTACTGGAAATCGTCACAACCGAAGGATTATCAACCAGGTTTTGACGGCTGGGACCAAAACGACTGAACAACGCCGGTATAACAACCAGAGTCAGTGCTGTGGATGTGAAAAGACCACCGAACACAACATAAGCAAGGGGTTGCAGAATTTCCTTTCCGGCACCGCCACCAATCATCAATGGCAACATGGCCATAGCAGCGGTCAAGGCGGTCATTAGCACGGGTGACAGTCGCTCCATTGAGCCTTCTTTGATTGCTTGTCGGATAGGCACTCCTGCCTCAAGCATGTGGTTGTAGGTTGTGACCAATATAATGCCGTTTCGGTTGGCCACGCCAAACAAGGTTATGAAGCCAATTAATGAGGCTACTGATAGAACACCACCACTTACAGAAACAGAAATTATGCCGCCGATTAAAGCCAGGGGCAGGTTGGTTAGTATCAAAATTGTGGACCTTATTGAACCTACCGACTGATGGATTAGAACCGCGACGAAAAGCATTGCCACCAAGGTATACACAAGAAGCTCTTGACTAGCCCTTTGTTGTGCTTGAAATTGTCCACCGAGATCTAGGTAATAACCCGGCGGCAAAGCAACGTGTTCGCTCAATTCTCTTTTGACATCGGACACAACAGAGCCGATATCTCGGCCTGAGACATTAGCTGAGACAACAATGCGCCGGGAAACATTTTGCCGATTGATTGTATTAGGGCCTGAATCGCGGACGAGAGTAGCAACCGATGATAACGGCACCTTGACTCCAGTCGGCGTATCAACGAGAAGATTGCCGATCTTTTCAGCGTTATTTCGAGCAGCTGGTGACAGCCACACGACTAGGTTGAATAAGCGCTGACTTTCCAGTACCTGTGAAACTGTCTTTCCGTTGAGCGCGGTTTCCACTGTGTCCGCTAGTGATCCAACCGTCAACCCATAGCGAGCTGCACTGTCTCTGTCGAAGCGAACAGAGATTTGCGGAACCGGCTGTTGAGGCTCAATTTGTAGATCTACTAAGCCTTTTATTTTTTCGATTGCTCCGGCGACGGATTGCGCTTGGGATCGCAAAATCATCAAGTCTGGGCCAAAAATCTTTATCGCCAGAGCAGCCCTGGTGCCTGATAGAGTCTCATCAATTCTATTTGAAATAAATCCGCCGAGATTGGCTGAAACACCAGGATAGCGAGCCAGCTCTTTGCGGATCATTTCCATCACTGTGGCTCTATCTTTAGAGTGTTCAGCAATTTGTATATCCAATTCGCCAAAAGTAACGACACCAGCATCGTCATCACCAAAGGCTCGCCCAGCACGGAATTGAACGGTCTCAATTTCTGAATGTTTCATAAGCGCAAGCTCGATGGCCTTGCCGATTTGTTGAGTGGATGCCAAAGAAGCGCCAGGCATTTGATTCAATGTGATAACTAAGCTGCGCTCCTGAAATTCAGGCAGGAACGTTGTGCCCAACGCAGGCAAAAGCAAAAGGCTCGCGAAAAATCCCAAAACGGACGCAAGCAAAACAACCATTGGTCTCCTCATGGCGAAGGCTAATATCGGTTCGTAGATCCCTTTGAGCTTGCGCACTGTCCATGTTTCGTCTTCGGGCAATTTTCGATTAGCGAGCAATAGATAACAGAGTGCTGGAGTAACTGTCAGTGCCACCAGCAGTGATGCCAGTGTAGAGAGGATATACGCCAAACCAAGTGGAGTAAAAATGCGCCCTTCAATTCCAGACAGGGCAAAGATTGGCAACACAACGACACAGAGAATCAATGTAGCAAATACAACAGAGCCTCTAATTTGTACTGATGCTTCGAATACTACTTTGAGAGGTGGTTGTGCCGCACTGCCCTTTATGTGGTTTTCACGAAGGCGCCGGTACACGTTCTCAGCATCTATGATTGCGTCGTCGATGACGCCACCCAGCGCGATGGCAAGACCGCCCAGAGTCATTGTATTTAAGCCAACTCCAAACCAGTTCAGGACAACAAGACCAAGGACTATCGAGAGTGGCAACGCAGTGAGCGTGATTGCAATGGTTCGCCAATTGCCCAGGAATAAAACCAAGACTACGGCGACAATGAGGGCGCCGTCACGCAGGGCTTCTACCACGTTCTCTACGGACTTCTCGATAAAGTCTTCCTGTCGAAATGTGGTCGCTACCCTGACATCAACAGGCAGAGTTTTTCTGATCCCGTTCATCGCGGATTCGACTGCTCCTGTTACTGTTGGCGTATCGGCAAAAGGTGAACGGGTGACCGTTACGATGACAGCATCTTCTCCGGCGAAAGAGCCGTCCCCGCGTTTGACACCTGAACCAATGACGACATCAGCAACATCGATAAGGCGAATCGGAATACCGCCCTTGTTTACCGCCACCACTGACGTTTTCAGATCGGAGATACTACGAAGGCGACCCAAGCCGCGGATAAGAAATTCACGGTCTGGCTTTAAAAGAAAGCCGCCGGGAGCATTTAAATTAGCATTGCGGGCAGCTTCGGTAACTTGCAGCAACGTCACACCAAACTGTTTCAGCTTCTCCGGGTGCACCAAAACCTGATACTGCTTTTCGCCGCCGCCAAGAACCAGTACCCGCGTCACCCCCGGAATAGCCAGGAGTCTGTTGCGAATTTGCCAGTTGGCGATGGTAGCCACATCTAGTAACGTTGTTGGATCAGAACTAGACTTGGTTCTATCGATGGTGAGGGCATACTTAATGACGTCTCCAACCGGATTGCTAATAGGTGATAACAACGGTGGATTGACTCCTTGAGGCAGGCGTGGTGCAACTTGCTGCACCTTTTCAGCGACGAGTTGCCTGGCTCGATAAATATCTGTGGAGCCCTCAAAGATAGTGGTTATTACAGATAGTCCGATTGCCGAACTAGATCTAATATCGACCAGGCCCGGTGTTCCGTTCAGGGCACTCTCTAGCGGTAAAGTGACAAGTGACTCCACCTCTTCCGGGGCTAAGCCAAGCGCCTCGGTTTGAATGACTACTTGCGGTGGCGCAAAGTTAGGGAAAACGTCAAGTGGCAGCTTCAAAACGACACTAAGCCCCATTCCTAGGGCCAAAATCGATAAAATGACTACAATGAATCGATTGCTAATCGACCATAAAATCAAACCATTAAGCATTGGTATGGTTCTCCGCAGTACCCACAGGTGCATCGTTTGCGAGCGATTTTTCGTCTATAGCTTTGTTGCCGCGTCCGGTCAGCTTGCCTGCAACAAATGCGACTATTATTAGCACCGCTCCAATCAGCAAACCTAGCCACATTGGGAAAGCTGGCTTAGCATCCGCCTTTCCTTCGCTTTTTTCGTCATCGTCAGAAGGTATGCTTGATTTAGAGGTTTCCGCAAGTAATTGATAAGCTCGTTCTGTCACGACGTTATCATTGGCGGCCAGCCCAGTTGACACGCGCACGTAATTGTCTTTAGTTTCACTAACACTAATGGGAACGAGTTGGAAATGCGTGCTATCCCGCTTAATAAAAACGGCGTTTTTCCCACTCGATGTCACCAGTGCATCACTTGGCAAATACAGCGCTTTCGAGGGGTTCTTGGTTGAACCGACAAGCTCTATCGTTGCAAACATTTGTGGTTTTAAAAGACCTTTTGGATTGTTGATGAGCGCCCTAACTCCTATGGTTCGAGTGACTGGATCGACCTCTGGATCAATGGCCCCTATGATTGCCGTAAAAGACTGACCGGGACATGCAGGGGTCTTAACGATGATTTTTTGTCCTATCTGGGCGAGGTGTATGTCCTTTTCATAGACTTGCGCCACGGCCCATACCTGCGACGTATTAACGATTTTCAGAAGTAGTCGAGCAGGCTCTACGGATTCTCCAGGTGTAACTTGTTGATCAGAAATAACTCCGGAAAGCGGACAATACAAGGTGACATGACCATCGGCTGTTGCTTGTATTCGTTGCCCCAGTTGAGCCAATCGATTTTTCAGCATGGCATTGCTTAGCTGCAATTGCACGTGCGCGGCTTTTAAATCAGCTTCAGATTGCCGCAAAAGACTTTCGGCGGCTTGATAGTCTTTTTGGGCGGTCACTTTGAGTTCTAGAAGAGTCTTTTCCCGTTCAAAGTTTGTTTTTGCCAGACTGAGCCTAGCTTGAGCCTGCTCTACAGCGAGGCGATTCTGTGCAATTGTTCGCGAGGATTCGACTGCGAGTTGTCGAATCTCTGGAGTATCGACAACTATCAGTGGATCGCCTTGAGAGACCCTCTGTCCTTTTTGTGCTAGCAAAGTGAGTATCCGTCCTGCTAGCGGCGCATTCACGTCAGCAGTATTTGCTGGTATAGACTCAATTTGCCCATTGATGATATGGCTTTGCGTTGAGTCTAGGAGTGCTGGTTGCTGGGTTGTAAGACCCATCGCTTTTTGAACGTCAACAGCAATTTCCACATTGCCAGTGGTATCAGCGTCTTTTGATTTGTTTGTCTCTTCTTCAGCGTAACCATAACTGGCAGAAACGGTTAGGCTGATCAAGGTTGCAATAGCCAGAAGTGGTAAGAGATTTCGACTGTACATTTGTTACTCCATTTACCGCGGGGCTATTGTGTGTCCTACGGCTTTTTCCAGGTCTGACCAAGCGTTTGCGTAAGAGATGACGGCGTCAAAATATCCTGAATTTACTTGCTGCGCTGCTTGTTGCGCCAGAATTACGTCAGCTAGGCGATTTTTGCCATACTTGTACGCAAGTTCAGCGGCCTTAGTGGAACGCTGCGCGTTTTCAATCAGGTTCATTTCATACTGATTGATGTTTGCTTGCGCCAAATGGAAATTTTCGTATGCAGCCTGGATCTCGGCTTGAGTTTTTCTTCGCGTAATAAGGACATCTGTAGTCGATTGGTTGATTACAGCCTGAGCCGCAGCAATTTCGCCCTGCCTTTGATAAAAAATTGGCAGGTCAACGTTGACGTTCAAAAATGCACCGAATTGTTGTTTGGGCACATCTCGAAAGGTTGTGTAAACAAAGCCAGACCCTATTATGACATCCGGTATGCGCTGCGCTTTAGCAAGCCGAAGCTGTTGAGCTGATAGGTTTATTTGCTGCTTTGCTGCCAAAAGATCCGGGCGTTGGGAGAAGCCACTTTCAACAAGTTCATTGAGCTGGGGCAAATTCATCCCATGTTTCGGCACCAGATCTGTAGGTTCTGAAATAGTGACCGATACTTGTTCTTGAGCAACTACAGCCGAATTTGTCGGCAGTCCCAAAAGAGTGCTGAGCTGGATTTGAGCTTGTCTGATTCTGCCGTTTGCAAGATTGACTTGGGTATCAAATTGATTTTTACTCAATTCCGCCTGGTAAGTGTCCGACTCCGGTACATCTCCAGCCTTAAAACGTTCGCGTGCAATGCTTAGCAATCGTTCGGCTAGACTTCGCTGGCGCACAATAAGCTCTGTAAATGCCTGCGCCGCCGACAGCTCTAGGTATGCTCTGCGAACACGTGTGTGAATATCAAAGCGTACAGCCCGTAATTTAATAGCCGATAATTCGTGAGAAGCTTTGGCCACACGTATGCGGGAGTGGCGTTTGCCACCTGTTTCAAGTATCTGATTGATTCCAACGGCTTGTGGCTCACCAGCAATAGTATTTGTATAAGCCTGACCAAAACCGGACTGAAGGGTGAGCTGGGGATTTGGAATTGCTGCGGCACTTTTGATACCGGCTGCGGCTACAGAGACATCATTTCCTGATCGAATTATTTCGGGATTATTGTCATCAGCCAATTTAAATGCGGCTGACAAAGTGAGGGGGACTGGCTCACCACCAGACAAAAAATAAAGATTTGGCGTGGCTACCGATTGTTGTGAATCTGTTGAACTAGGTACAGCACTTGGTTTGGGACCTAATGCCGGGTTCTGTTGGGGCTGCTCAAAAATTGGACCTTGCGCGGCAACAGCACTCAATACAGAGCTAAACAGTGCGAAACACTGAATCAAAACGTAGTTCAAAGATTTATTCATAGTTGCGACACTGCTTGACTTGCCCTGCAACATCAGCCGTCACTGAGCGAACCAGCAACAACAAGTCAGCTATACGCTGGTTACTCAGCGAGTAGTGAACAAATCGCCCCTCACTGGTGCAATCTACGAGACCGCACTCCTTAAGGCATGCGAGGTGGTTTGAAACATTAGGCTGCCCAAGTCCTGTTCCTGCAACTAACTCATTAACGGTCATAGATTTTTCGGTAAGGCAGCTGAGAATGGTGAATCTTGATGGATCTGCCAGTCCCCGCAGGAATTTATGCACCAATAGGTCAGCGTCAGATTTTGTTTGCATTGGTTGATCTGGTCAAATATATCAGTGAAGACTGATACGTTATAGCATGGACAGTCTAAGCCGTCCACAAGTGGGGTTTACGATGCAACACAAAAGTGCTCTATAAATCGCGAACCATTGCAGCGGCGGGGTTTGCTCCTTCGAACGCTGACTGACAAACACCTGGATTCTTTCTGAAGGAATTGTGTGTTTGGTGGCAGCAGGCTTTTTGCTCGGTCGGTTGCACTGCAGGATTTGATGTCGACTCGTTACTTGAAATAACGAGTTCTGTTGTCGGCAAACAACGATTGGAGCATCGGAATCAAACCCGAGAGTACGCTTGCAGATCATTTAAGTCGCACAGTGTACAGCTAACATTAGCGGATTGATCAGGGGAAGGAAGTGTGAATTGATGTCGATGAATAGGTGTGCAGATGAACTCTAAAAACTCTTTTACAGCCCTAACTTGCAGCGAGCTGGTCAGCCTGGGAGCAATGACAAATTGTTCGTTCAAAAACTGCCTTGGGAATGATTACGTTCACCGCATGTGGTATCACCTCGACAAGAACCGGCGTCAGTCCTTCAATGTCGCCATCGAGCATCAATGGCGTTTTATTTGCAGGTAACGAAGATTGATTTTGCTGGCAGGTGGAATCTTCCAGCACTTCGATCTTTGCACTGCGCACATGTAAGATTTCATATGGCAAATGTGTTGAAGCCCGTCCGAAAAAGAACCATTTAGCGAAGCGCAGGGCTATCTCGATCATTTCGCCATAAGTGCGTGGATTAAGGATGCACAAATCCAGTGTTCCATCACAGATCTGGTGGACATCGACGCCCTGCCCTATGCCCATATCTATTGCGTTAGTGATCAGTAAGCCGCGAGCACGGCGCTCGAAAGTTTCCCCGTCGCTGGTTATTCTAAGGCGGATCGGAGCAGTCCTTGCCGCCTTCCATAAGGGTTTGATATAAGACAACAACTTCCAGCGTCTTTTCTCAGTTGGGCTGGGTGCGGCAATTGCTTCAGCAAAGGGACCGATCCCTGCATCGACAGTGAAATAATGTCCATTTGCTTTGCCTAAATCAATACAGATAGGACTGCCGTTTAGTATGGTATCAACGGCATGCCTGACTCGGTGACGTTCATTAGGACTTACCAAACCCAGACTACGAGCGAGAAGATTACCTGTCCCAATGGGAATGATAGCGACCGGTGTTTGTAGACGTGCCTGTGCCACTGCCTCAAGAACTGTTCGCACAGTCCCATCCCCGCCAGCGGCAATGATTAGATCAGCCGATAGGAATTCATCGTCCAGCAGGTGTCGCGGTTCTAGGGTTAATGTTCGAAGGTTCAGGCGCCAATTATTCTGGCAGAGACTGTCAGTGAGTTCTCGAACAGCCTGACTGAGCCGATCGGCTCGGCCTGAACCTGGATGAAAAATCAGGATTGCTTGTTTCCATGCCCTCGTCATGATTGTTGTGCCTCTTGATTTCGCAAGATTCTCAAACCGCTAGCAATGACGATAAGCTCGCTAATTTCGTGGGCGAGAACAGCGCCCGGTAGTGATAGAAATCCAAAAATTGCAGCGACAACGAGAGCGGCGATAACTGCACTTGAAAGATACAAATTCTGCGTGACGATTGCCCTAGTGCGTTGAGCTAATCTGAATGCGATCGGTAGCTTACTCAAGTCGTCTGCCATCAATGCAACATCAGCTGTCTCTAGGGCGACATCGCTTCCGACTGCACCCATTGCGATGCCAACGGTGGCAGCAGCGAGTGCTGGTGCGTCGTTTACACCATCTCCTACCATAGCTACGAATTGGTGCTTTTCCAACAGTTTGTTGATTGCAATGACTTTGTCCTCGGGCTTCAATTCGGCAAGCACAGAATCGATCCCTACTTCGGATGCTATATGCTGGGCGGCTTTTTCATTATCGCCAGTGAGCATCGCCACCGCGATCTTTGCTTCGTGAAGCGCCTTAATAGCTGTCTTCGCTTCAGCTCGAATGCTGTCGCTTAGTGCAACGGCGCCCCAGGCACTGCTTTCGTCGCCAATGAGAATTACGGTATTGCCTTTGGATTGCCAGACTTTAACTTGTATCTCAGCAGACGTATTAGTCTCCAGTTGGCGTTTAAATAGAGTTGGGCTGCCAATCGAAACGACGCGATCCTTGATCCTTCCTGTGGCGCCAGCACCTATGATGGAACGCCACTGGCTGACATCGTGCGATGGAAGACCTTTGGACTGTCCGTACCTGACTATCGCACGAGCAAGCGGATGTTCGCTGTAACTCTCTAGACTTGCCGCATACGAAAGCAGTTCAGTCTCAGTAATATTTCCGGTCTTTTCAAAAAGTGCAAATTCCGAGACTTCAGGCTGGCCACGAGTAATCGTGCCTGTTTTGTCGAGGGCCACTGCTTTTATTGTGGCCAGATTCTCCAGGTGAACACCACCTTTGACGAGAATACCCATGCGGGCTCCCGCCCCGATAGCAGCCACAAGTGTGATCGGGATTGAAATCACCAACGCGCAGGGTGCGGCTGCGACGATGAACACCGTTGCGCGGGTCAACCAGTCAGACCAAGGTAGCTGGAGAAACAGGGGAGGAATAATTGCCAGCAGTAGTCCGAGCAAGAGAACTATAGGACTGTAGCGCCTGCCGAAACGTTCTATGAACTTCTGGCTTTCACCTTTTCGTTCTTGAGCTTCTTCGACTAAGTGAATTATTTTAGCAATGGTATTCTCAGCAGCAATCTTTGTAGCCGTTATTTTCAGCATCCCCTCGCTGTTGATGGTGCCTGCAAAAACTTGGTCGCCGACTGCCTTTTCAACAGGTACGCTTTCACCTGTGACTGGTGCTTGGTTTACACTGGATGTGCCTTCGGTAACTTTGCCATCGGTAGCGATTGACTGTCCGGGTCGTACAAGAAACAAATCGCCGACTGCTAGCTGATCTATAGGTATTTCTTGCAGAGAGCCCGAACGCTCAACTGTGACTACTTTTGGCGCCAGCTTCATCAGAGCGCGAATCGATGAACGTGTCTTTTCCTCCGTGTATCCTTCAACAGCCTCAGAGATTGAGTAGAGGAATGCGAGCATGGCTGCTTCAGGCAATTGTCCCATTACTGCCGCAGTGACACCAGCCGTGGTCATGAGCATTTCTATACCTATCTCACGCTCTTTGAGAAGCTCTTCTGCGGCTTCTTTAGCGAAGTAAAATGCGCCAATGACTGCGGATGCACCATATATCCAGTTCGCAACGAGATAATTCTGGGAAAGCCCAATAAGATAGCCAACCAAAAGCAGGAGACCGGAAACGGACGATGTCAACACTTTGGGATTTTGCCAGGGCTTCAAACTCTCGCTGGTAGGCGTCCGTGATGATTTGCAGCTTGAACAACTATCTTCTACGGCGGTCATACTTCTGAACCTCTAATAGCGAGTGCAGTTGGTGATATCAGCGTCACACTCGTTTAGCAACGCTTCAGCATGCTCCAGAATGATTGAGACTCGGGGATCGGCTATCTTGTAACAGACGTACTTGCCGTTCTGTTCAGCGCTGAGCAGTCCACATTCACGAAGACAAGCCAGATGATTGGAAACGTTTGGCTGTGTTAAGCCTGAGGCTGCAACAATTTCGCTGACGGACTTTGGTCCGTCGTCGCGCAAGGTTTCAATTATTAACAGGCGTGAAGCGTCTCCAAAACCCCTGAAAAGCTTGGACTTGAGCTGAATTTGGCTTGTTTTGTTAACAGCTTGCATCGTTTTACCTTTGGACTCTTTACCCAGGTATCATATCAGCATAGACTGATATGATCTCAAAAAGTGCCTTGCTGAAGTAAAGAAAAGATGGAAACGGAAATCGAGACATTCGCAAAAAAATATGCCTATTGTCAACAAAAGCACACCCGTAACAATGAGCACCCAATTGCAGTTTTTGGGTGGTTGTCCCCTCTTTTGTGCTGGACTGTTCCAGAGCGCGGCCTGCGCGGCAGACATCAGCGCACCGGAAATGAACCCAAAAAAACGATGATCGCTGCTCGGAAAAACATGATGTTATGGCACATCTTTTTAGCGCGGCGGGGGCACCGCTGCGCAACGTGGCGGCAGCCTGGGGCGGGCTGGGAGGAGCCAATGCCGAGGCGGCACCGAGGCAGAATATATCGGCCACATTACACCGGTCCATTGTCCTTAAACAATCACCTCGGGCAGTGGGGCTTAGAAGGAGCAAAACATGAGCAAAGGGTTTCGCGTCAGTTCCGACAAAGGGCAGCATGGCATCAAGATTTACTGGCTCCTGGACGAATTGAAGAAGCGCAAGATCCCGCAAGTTGTCTTTGCGGAACGCCTTGGTATTACGGTCCCAGTCTTGACCGGCAAAAAAGGCGTTTTTCCAGCCGATAAAGTCTAGCTGTGCATGCAGTTGTTAGAGAACTGGATGGCAGGCTTGCTAACAATCATGGCGGCGGTCGCATGACTGCAGCGAACCCTTTTGAACAGCGTTAAATTCGCTTTTTGCTCAGGCAAGAGATTGCCAATGTTTCATTCCAGCCCGAAACGCCACCCACTTCAGGCTTTAAACCTTTCAATTTCTAGCGGCAGGTTGATAATTTTCTATCCCTATTCATTTCTGGGGGAGTAACTTGCTTTTGTGCTTCGCGTATGTTTGGTTCGGTAGCAGCTTTAACTTAAATCTCACTGACTATTTTTTTCTGAGATGTAGATCTAAAAAGTCTATGACTACTTTGGCATTTCGCTCACTGATCAAAGAATGATTTGCGCCGCGAATAATGTGCAACTGGACATCAGCCCCTGCTTTTAGAAGAACTGTATATAATTCTTCGCTCTGTGATACAGGGACAACTTCATCTTGATCGCCATGCATAATAAGAAATGGCGGCAAATCTTTTTTGGCAAAATAGACAGCACTGGCCATTTTTGCTAAATCCTGATTCTTACTAGGCTCCCCGTTTAGAAGTTTTTCGATCAAAATTCGTCTGTGCGGATCTTGATCGTAGTATTTCGCCATGTCGGTTATTCCAGACCAATCAACAACCGCCTGAACTTGAGCGGTCCCACTTTCCGATGCCGTATCACCAGGCGCAGTGCCAAGAAGAGCAGCTAGGGTACCCCCAGCCGAAACACCAAATAAAGCTATACGTGAGCTATCCAGTCCGAATTTCGGCGCGTTTTTGCGCAGAAATTTCAAAGCAGCATTGCAATCAAGTATTTGCGCCGGAAATGGTGCGTCACCGCTAAGTCTGTAATTGATGCTCGCTACCGCGTAACCGTAATTGGTTAAGAAGGTTGGTACAAACATAGTTTTATCGCCTTGGGAAAATCCTCCACCATGAATCGAAATAACTAAGGGCGATAGATGTGTTTTGTCTCTCGGAAGATATAGATCGAGTTTTTGCCGCTCGGATTCATCAGCGTAAGAGATGTCAGCGATTCGTTGAGCATCGGCAGGACGAAATATTGATGGGCCTGCCTTAATATCTTCCGAAGATTCGCTTTTAGGCACAAGCAGGCAAGCGCCCAGAAAAGCCCCGGTCGAGAAGATAGCAAGGGATTTAGATCTTGAATACAGGTGCAATTAGCAATTACCATACAGAATCGACTGGAGCCCAATTTAAGGCATCGGCTTCGTCAGGTCATGATACCAAAGTTCCACCTCTAGCCGCTCTTTAGCCACCATTCCGAAAAGCTCTGCCCATCTGCATCTTACCGCCCTGCCACTGCCTTTCGCGCCTCAGTGTTCTCTGGCGCCCCAATTTGTGCCGACCATATTGACACTAAATATACCGTCTCAAGCGTTCCCGTTCGTGCATAGAACTGGCTTGCCGCAACCGCTTTCACCGCCTTGATCAATAGAGTGTGCCGGGGTACGAGGGCGGCTCTGCGGGTCGAGCGCTGGGGCCGCAGCCCTGGACAAAGTGCGAAACGGCTTGACGCGCGGTGGCGCTGCCCCCGTATGCTCGAACAACGAACCCGACAAAGACGGTCAACCTGCCAGCTCTCGGTCTCCGACTGCCCTCTCCCAGTCGCCTAGTTCGCGGCGGGCGCACCTGCCTCCATGCCTGAAAAGCGAAGAACTTGGGTTCCATCGTCAAGGCAACCCGCTGCGCGGGCGGCAGAGCCGACTTTGACGATGGGGGTTCGAGCTAGGCTATGAGCTGGGCATGGGAGCAAGCCGGGGGTCGTCAGATCACGCGGCAGAAACTAGCGCTCTCAGAGCTGAACAGTTTTTTGACATGGAACAGCGGGGCAGTGGTGACAGCTAAACAAGGCACGCATTGACGAAAAGGCAAATTAGAACAAGTAGTAAAAGGAACGGCCTGCTTAGTTTCCAGCGCCCTGCATCGATGGCGACCAGACAACATGAAATCTGCTCGGATTTAAGAAAAAAGCTTGACCTTAAAGCGTGGTTCAGGGTTTATGCTACCTCTTGACTTCCGGGGGTAGTATGATTGAACGCAAAGACAAGTCTTTATCCATAAGCGGACTGACAATAGGGCAGGTGGCAACAGAAGCCGGTGCGACAGTTGAAACCTTACGCTATTACGAAAAATTCGGTTTACTAGAAGCTCCTGAAAGAACAAGCTCAAATTACAGATTCTATCCAGTGCAAACTGTTTCAGTAGTGAGATTCATCAAAAACGCACAAGAACTGGGTTTTCCGCTTAAGGACATAAAGCAACTTCTCAATTTACACCAAAGCCCAGTTGGTGATACTGCCGACGTAAAAGCTCTTGGACAAGCACTTTTAACTGAGATTGATTATCGTATAGCGTCATTGCAAGCAATGCGCGTGTCTCTAAACAAACTCGTGGAGCAATGCCCTGGGCAAGGACCCAAGGAGTGTTGTCCCATACTTGGTGCACTTGCCAGCGAACAACCAATTAAATCTACCGAACAATGAGATGCCGTACTTAGCTCGGTACAAGTAATTTGGTGATCTTCGCGCCGCATAAAAAACCAAGAAATTATAGACACTCAAAATAGCTGCCACTAAATCTAGTATCAAGTAAAACGGAGGTTCAGCAATGGCTGAACAAGAACAAAACGACAGCAGGCTGAGCCCCGAAGACCTTTACCAGAGGCTGATCTACGAACTATACGAGAACGGTCCATTCCGGCTGGTGGACGAGAAAGGACACCCTGATTTGATCAACGACAAGACTCGCCTGTGTTGCTTGCGGGAGAGATTCTTGGACGCCATCACTGTGCTGCAGAAACACGACTTGGTGCGAGAGTTTAGAAACGAGCAAGAAAACCGCCTTTACACCCTGACCTACAAGGGCTATTTGACGGCACTTCTTGCACGCTGCAAATTAAACCGAGACAGCCGATGTAAGTGCAACAAGTGCGTCAACGAATTGGTGCAAGCCTTCGAGCATCTCTTGAAAGAGATGAAGCGCGGCGGTCCCATGGAATTGGTGATAAGCAATCATCGCAATCACCCGCACTTTGTGGCAAGCGAATCCCAATTGTGTTGTTCACAAGCGCCATTCCTTGACGCAATGTGTGAGCTGGAGCATTACGGACTGGTGAGCAGGTCGGCAAACTTCTTCTACCAACTTACTTCAAAAGGCTTGATATCAGCTCAGATTTCGCAACTACCCAACAGCAAAGAACGAAGTGAGCGGGCAAGCGCAAACTAAACACAGCCGATCATAAGCAACATCCGAGGTATCGATGAACACGGTTAGAAAGGACAAACCAGCAAAAGAGCCAGAGCTGCAGCTAGTAAAAAAAAGAAGAACAAGAACACGAAGAAGAAAATAAAAATAGCAGCAACACTCTCCCTTATCAATGCGTCTGCACTTTGGTCAAAAGCAAACTTGTTGATTGTCGAGTTCATCGCCTTGCAAGCCTCTTGCCTGAAGCCAGATTAAGGGAAGTTTTTCTATCTCACGTTATGGATTGATGGCTATGTTAGACCATTGATAATGCTTTCATTTGAATTTCTTGCACTTGCTCCGTTGCTGCCGACACACAAAATTTATCAGGCCCGGAGATTGTCCAGACTTGTTTAAGTAACTGACGTTCTTCGTAAGTGAGAGCGGCTCTAAGTTTTTGTAAACTACTAGACCAAAGCTTTTTCGAGTCATTGTTCGGTTGTGATATTCCTGAATGAGAAGTTATTTTCCAAACGGCCATACGCTGGACCTCCCAAATATTCTGCCGACTTACTCCTAAAATTCTGGCTATTTCAGCCAGTTTTAACGGTCGACCATCGGTCAATCCATATCTCAAATCGAGCACAAATTTTTCTTTGTCAGTCAGGGGCTGCATTCTTTCAATTTCCGATCAAGCAAGCGGATTTGCGAGTTTGTGGTCTCTCAAATATGGCAGTGGATCTACGGTTTTGCCGTTCACCATAACATCGAACATCAAATGCGGACCGGTGGAGTTACCTGTAGATCCTTCCTTCCCAACATCTTGG
This sequence comes from Candidatus Melainabacteria bacterium, assembly GCA_003963305.1. NCBI lineage: Bacteria > Bacillati > Candidatus Melainabacteria > Candidatus Melainabacteria bacterium. The sequence goes on from RXJR01000026.1 coordinate 59,004, forward strand.
CCAACCTTCACAGTGTCGCCTTTTTTGACGTCAATGACTGCCATGTGGTCGTATGCCGTAGTCAACCCATTGCCGTTATCGATTACAACGCGGTTACCGTAACCTCCATCAGGTCCGGCAGATATGACCGTTCCATCTGCAGCGGCGCGCACCGGAGTTCCCGCAGGTTTCGCTATGTCCAGACCAGAATGAAACTCCGAACCACTTCCGGTGAAGGGATTGGTGCGATTGCCGTAAGGTGAAGTGATGAGGCTTTCATCGGCACTGGTCCAGGCTAAATTGCCGGGCACATTACCAGCAGCAGTTTGCCCGCTCGGCTGTTTTTCTGCCTGGGCAATCAATTGGCGAGCCTCATCCATGGACGCATCCACTTTCGCAACATAACCCGGCATATCGGCTGGGCGCTGAGACTGCGAAGCCAGATCGCCACCAGATATTTTGCCGTCACCATTGATGTCACGCACTTTATTTTCATTCTGGGCAAAAACAGAAAGAGCGGTCTCCGCATTCAATCTGGGGTCTTCTCTTTGAGCCACAGACATACCGGAACCTTCGCCATTGTCATTCAGTTGAAACAGCCCGATGCTATGACCGCCGTCACCGACAGCTTTGTTGTCACCGCCGCTTTCAACCAGCATAGTAGCCACTGCCAGTGTCGGATCAATGCCCTTTTCTTTTGCAACTTCCATTACAGTTCTCACGTTGCTTAAGACGGTCTGCTGATCCGAACTCGGTGTGGCACCACTAGATGCGGTGCTGCCACCATCTGGTCCTCGGTAGGTCGGACCGGGGTTGTAACCAGCACCTTGCCCATCGCCGCCGCCGCCGCCGGCACCTGGACCACCAACTGTGCCGCCACCGCCCGGCCCACTGGACGGCCTTGCTGGTACATCAGAAGCTGGAGCTGGTTGTGCTTGCCGTTGCTCAGGCGGTTGAGGCTGCTCCGGTGCTGGCGCAGGAGTGTCTAAGGGCGTAACTGGTGGAGGCAAATCAGGCTCTTTGTTCAATTGGTCTAGCCAGTCTTGCGGTAACTTCGTGCCTGGCGGATGGCTGTTCTTGAAGTAATTAATCAAATCCTTGATAGTGGACTTTTGCAGCTGATCGGCAAGCTTTTTAGCATCTGTCTCGGTCTTGTTTTTCGATTGAATCTCAATTGTTATGGAGCCATCTTTACTCGGTGTAGTCTTCAATAGATTGGCTTTGAGCTTGCCATCTTCACCAAGGATGAAGTCAGGCTGTTGTCCGCTTTTAGCATCTTGTGCCGGACTAGTGAAATTGATGATGGTGGCATTTCTTACAGCCGCTCGAACCTGATCTGCAGTGGCACCAACGGACTGACCATAGAGTTGTGACGTCTCCAGATTTAAAGTGGCAGGTAAATCGGAAGAGCTGCGTCCACTCGTGCGTGGCATATCTCGCCACATTTGAGCAGATAAAGCTGGCGAGCTAAAGCCTTTTGCATAAGGCTGCTCGGAAAATTCTGTTGGAGCAAAGGCTTGTTTTGTCATTGTTTTAGTAAAGTGGGCAATTCTAGCGGCTTAGAACTCCCCCGCCAAAATCAAAAGTGAGCAAATAACGATAAGTGTTGAAATCTCCAAGGTTAGAGGAAAGAAGTAAAAATTTCCGGAACGACTTGTAGATATTTAGTGTATTGACGCCCTCCTGTTTTAGATTTTCTCCAGTACCAGATCAACCAATTGCCAGTTGGGGAATAGTCCCAGCAGAATTAGCAGTCTTGGCCACAGCTAGCGATTGTTCAGCCTGGGACTCAAGCGATGTTGCACCAGGGCGGTCCGTAGCGCTGGCAGTAGATTTACCGGCGCCTTGAGTCAAAGCCGCCTGCAACGCATTGACAAAGCGGCTGTCATTCATGATGCCAGGGTTAAGCTGAGCAGCTTGGATCAGCGCCATGATACCGGACATCTTGTCACCGCCTGCGATGGCAGATAAACCTTGTTGTACCAACTGCGAGGAAACATCACTGCCTGGAGCTGCTGTAGCGGTGGCTTCTGTAGCAGTTGCCGGTTTTGATTGAAGAGTCGTATCACTTGGTTGCTGTTGTTGCTGTGCCCGACCATCAAGACCAGCATTTTGTCCTTGCATCGCACTCTGCATCTGTTGCGCATCGAGAGGATAAGCGTGTATGTGCGGGTGCACATCGCCTACGGCTTGTTTGAGACCTTCAATGAACCGCTGATCCTGAACAAGCTCAGGCTTTTGGGCTGCTCCTTTCATCAACTCCAGGATTCCATAGGTCTCGTTTTTCCCAGAAATATCTTTCAAGCCCTGAGCAAGAAGCTGTCTAGCCTGCTGGTCAACTCGACCTTGATTAGCATCCGGGTTGGTCAGCAGCTGCGAAGCTTGCTGTTGCAACTTGCTGTCATTAGGTTGTCCGATCGGTTGTACTACTTCAGGCTTCGCTTCCGGGCTGTGATCGGGGGTGTGTGACATAGATTCTCCTTGTGCTTGAGCAGAAAGATTTCGTTAATACAAACAGCTGCCCAAGCACTGATAAGAGCAAAATTGTGATGGGATGCCAATCTCCTTTGTAGTGCGTTCCGTCTCAATCAGACGATAAAATCCCGCCTCAAAACGAACCCATCGTTTTGACCGTCATACTATTTGCTGTTAGTAATTGGGAAGCAGGCGAGATTTAGAGCGATGAATTACAAGAGTGCCTCCAAAACACTCTCTTTAAAATTGCAGACATTTGGGCTTTTCGTTCCTCAGTTTTACAACCCTGTTGCCACTATATGTCAAGTGGGAGAAATACGTAGTCGGATCATTTTTATCGAAGACCTATAGACCTCATCTTCATAATCCTGGTGCCAGATATCTTCATGGTTGTAAAGGGCCTTGCGGGCGCAACCGCCAGCCTCTTGCAGCTCGATAGTCGTGAAAGAGCGGTTGAGTTTTTTGAGCCTATCCAGAGCTTCGGCGATCCGCTTGCGGGCGTTGTTCTTGCGATTAGCATTTTCGCGTCAACGAAATTGTGCAAAAGACTGGGCTAACTCAGCCGAACGTTTCCAATCATCTTGCTTGTCTGCACAGTTGCGGATTGGTAAAGCGCGAGTCGAATGGAAAGTTTGATAGTTATGAACTTGCAAGCTGTTATTGCCGACCTTTTGGGTCTGGCAGATTAAATACTGGGGCAGGTAGACGATGACCTCGACGCCTGTCCGAAAGAGCAGATCAATTACTCAAATCTGTTCTCAGCTGGTACAAAATCGAACCATAATACAGATAAAAACAGTTTAAGGGGGGGGGGGGGGGCACACGTTCGCAAGAATTCTGCCTGCGAAATCTGTTCTTGCGTGAGTTTTGAGCCCATAAGAACGGGAACCTGCTGTGCAAGTTCAATCACTCTAGCGGATTATACAGATGGCATGAGCCTCTCTGGTAAGAAATGAATGACGGAAAGCGTAAGATCCGTCATTCACTAGGCTTAGATGGTAGCACTACTAAACCGCCAGTGAAATTAATATATGAAAATCAGTTGCACCGCGTATGGTGGCAAGGAGCATGGTCATATGACAAAAGATCTATTGAATACATCCGACCTAGTAGTTATGAGCACGGCCAGCGTCCATCAGGTAGCTTGAGGCCGCATGATTGCTTGGTCAACTTGCTACAAAGCTCGCCTATTGAGCCCGTCAAGTCCTCCTGGATCATTGTCTTTACTCAAAACAAATCAAACAAATGCAGACAATGGTGAAGGCAAAAGTAGAGGTAATGTTAAATAAGGAGAATCTGAGTCGTTGCGTGCTGAGTTAGTATCGACGATTGGCGAAACACACTATTAAATTAATTGCTTGAATGCTTTTTCATATTGACAAGCATCCCGTCGTTCATTATCTTGAAAGCACCCGGGATAAAATCCAAAAACTTCATGCTCAGTTGTCTGATTTAACGAATCAAAATAACTGCTCATCTTATCTTTGGAATACGGGTTTGATAGTTTTACTACACAATAATAAAGAGCCTGATCTAATGCCCGAACAAAACAAAAGCAGGCTCAGCGCCGAAGAGGCGTATGAGCGATTGATCTCAGAACTTTATGACAATGGACCAATGGAGCTTGTTGGAGATGAGCAGCATGCAGACTTGATTAACGGCCAAGTGCGCCTTTGCTGCGTTACTGAGCCATTTTTAGCCGTGATCAGGGTAATGCAAAAACATCAGTTGGTTCGAGCCGTGAAAAAGGAGTCGCAGCGGCTCTTCGTACTTACATCGAAAGGCTATCTGACAGCGTTGGTAATGCGATATCGAGCTCGACGGGATACTAGATGTCGATGCAACAAATGCGCAGTGGAAGTAGCGGAGGCATTTGAAAAACTCCTTCTTGAGCTTCAACAGAACGGCCCGATGGAACTTACAGCAAGCAATCATCGAGACCATCCTCACTTTATGAGTGAAAACAGTCAATTGTGTTGCAGACAGCATCCATTTCTTGATGCGGTGAGTGACCTGGAGAAGTTCGGATTAGTAGAAACGACACACGACTTTGTGTACAAGCTGACGGAGAAAGGTGCATTGTCAGCGCGCTTATTGCAATTGCCAGCACAGAAAGTGGGCAACCCTCTGTTCAACTGAACAGCGTGGAATCAATTTAGAGGAGCTTAGATCATGAGTAACGGAGATTCTCACGCCGAAGTTGCGAGACTGCAGCCGAACACTTTGCAATTAGATCGAGTCGACACGCTTTCCCAGAAATTTTATTCCGATGCCAGCTTAACAGGCTCGATACTGCGCTCTCAAGGTAACAATGAGAGTGTTGTCTCTGACCAGCTGGTTATCCCACCAGCACCATATTCACGTGAGGGCGATAAGTTTGTTACCACGCGACAACCCAGTGATGCAGCATTGCCAGCACCGGTAGAGCAAGCCATAGAGGATGGTAAACCTATTCGATTTAGCAGTCAGAGTGAAAATAAAGCAGCTAATCGGCAACCCGATTATTTCCTTACTCCAGATGGAAAGGTAGAAGCGAATCCAAACGCACAGCCTAACCAAGACGGCAGCATTAACATTGAAATTCAAACCGCTCAAAAAGAAGATAGCAAGAATCTAACAGATACTATTACCAATGAAACTCCTATGCAAAGGCAGTGGGCCGAGGAGCTGCTACAGCACTTCCAGCGTGAGCATCCCGGTCAACGTGTTCCGCGTTGGTTGATTGACCTTGCCTCAGGTAAGCCTGATATGTCGGACTTTGTTCCATTTACGCCTGGTCCAAATCAACCCGTATCAGAAGCGCCAGAAAATGGCTTTGCAAATCGTGGTGTAAGAGGTGGTGGCAGCGGTAAAGGAAGCGGCGGATTTGCGGGCAACGGAGGATTCGATGGCGGCGGATATTTCAAAGGCAACGGAGGAAGCGGTGATGGCAGCCTCAATACAGGTGGCACTGATAGTCGTGGTCAACCGCTAGGCGCTGGTGAAACTGTCCAAGCAAAACAACTCTATGACTATTTTATAGAAAAAGGATTTAGTCCAGCTCAAGCTTCAGGAATTTTAGGCAACCTCCAAACCGAATCCAGTTTTAAAACAAGCGCATACAATGCAGGTGAAGGTGCAATTGGGTTAGCGCAATGGGAGGGGGGCAGACGAACAGCACTGGAAGCATTTGCCAAACAGGAAGGCAAGCCGGTTACGGACTGGCGAGTGCAAGCTGACTTCCTTATGAAGGAATTGCAAACGACTGAAAGTGGTGCTTATTCCGCTCTTAAGGCGGCACAAACGCCTGGGGCTGCCGCTTCAGCATTTGACAAATACTATGAAAGAAGTTCTGGTGAAGCTAGAGGACAGCGCATGGCCAACGCAGAGAATATCTATCGTCAGCTTAGCGCTTAACAAAACATAACCACGATAGCTCAATTCGATGTTTGGATAATTGCTGCAACAATAGTATCCGTTCGGTGAAGCACCATAGATGGTGCTAATTAGAAAGTTCGAGCACCCCTGGAAGCAAATCTGCCGGATCTGATTTCGGATTTTTGGTGAGTTTAGAAATCGCTGTGCTGAAATATTTGAACGGATCGATTTTGAGCCGTTTGCATGTGGCGACGATGCTTGCGAGGATAGCAGCAGTGTTTCCGCCGTTGTCGCTGATGGCGGACATCCAATTTTTTCGACCAACTGCAATTGGTCTCAGCGCATTTTCTGCCAAGTTAATTGTCAATCGTCAGGTCGCCGTCTTCAACATATACTTGCAACGCTTGCCAGTTTTTCATTGTGTAATTGATTGCTTTCCCAAGCGGACTTTGAGGAAGGACCACTAACTTTTGAGTTGCCATCCAATATTTCTTGCCTCCACTCAGTTTCTTCATCACGCTTTTTAATCGTGGCTTGCCATGATCGAAAGTTGTGTTCGTTCAGCATTTCTTGCACGCAGTATTGCGGCACTGTCAGCCCGCTCTCCCGCCAGCGTTTTAGCCTATATTTCCACAGCTTCTCTTTGCTCTGATCTCTACGCGTAAGTGCCACCACATGTCCTCCCGACGGAGAACATCTTCGCTCGTTTCAATTCAAATTTGAAGAACGCAATTCGCCGAACGGATACCAACAATAAGAGTAAGGAACTCAGTGGCAGGCAAAGGCATCGCTACTCGAAGGCGCTATCATGACATTTTTTGCAATGGTTGTGCGCCGAAGCCATCACGACGTTCGCCATAGGTGATGCTGCTGACTTCGTGGGCTTCGTGGGCTCACTGGCACTTGCGCTGAATGCACTTTGTTTCTCTCTTTTGTGGCGACACCGAGAAGAACTTGAACATGCGTTCGACATGGCTCCGTTTAAGAAACGTAGTCGCCAACACCGCAGGTGTAGGTGCCGGTCTATCAACATATAAGCTAAATTGTCTATGGCCGGATCTAATCGTAGGAGGACTAATCGCAGCACTATTCATACGATCTGCATGGACATTAATTACTGAGTCGATTGAGGATCTGAGGACTTCAAATTGTGTCAAGGAATGTGATTCCGAGACGGTTTTAACGGGCATTAAGAACAAAAATCCAAGAGACAAAAATTCCTGTGACAGCCGTTAATCAATTGGAAAATGCAAGATTGAATTTAGAGAGCAATTTCATCAAGTGCCACCATTTTTAGTGGCGTCATTTAAAGTAGTTTGCGCTGGTGGAGCAGTCTTGTTACGGGCATAGATGAAAACTGAATCCGTGATCAAACTCCATCTGGGTAAGTTTACGCGAGTTTCCAAAGTCCAATTTTGTTGAAGTTTTTGATGAAAATTAAAGTCTGCCGTACAGCCAGGCCATTCTTCACCGATGTAGATTAATCGATCACCTGTGTAAAATTCCAGAGCTTTAGTTGCCATCACATCTCTATTGGGTGGCCAACAAAGCATAAGGGTGCGGTCAGGGTGAAAAGCGACGGTTGACTCAGAACCAAGTAATACTTCAGTCCAGCTAACGTTTCTCGACGTATAGCCGTTGCGCTTAGTCTCCGCCGGTAAAGCATCATAGGCGATAATATCTGCCCCTCTTCGCCGTAGCAGTGCCGCCCAATAGCCAGTGCCTGCGCCGACCTCGACTATCGGTCCACAGTTGATAATGGCTGTTAATGCGGCATTCGAGGGAATCGCCCACGAGTATTTTCTAACGATTAAGTCGCGGCAGAAGCGACGAGTGTCACTCGCGGAGTAGCGGCTTTCCATCAGGTCAACTAACTCAAGCAATGGGTTGCTGGTTTCTGTTAATTCATCAGAAAGTGTTTTTTTTCCGTTCAGTTCAGGCAGGTGCCAAGTCGAATCTCTATCGAAATTGAGCGAGAAGTCAAACATACTGAATGCATCGCTGATGTTGCCCCAGAGCAAATAAATGCTTCCCAGTTTGATAGCACATCCGGCCACTGAATCGACTGCACTTGCATCGTTCACCGAGATAGCTTGCTTGAGGATATTTTCTGCTTCACTATGTCTGCCGAGTTCGATGTAAGTAAGACCAAGGTCCTCAAATGCATGGACCTTTAGCCTTGAGCGCGCATCTTTCAGCATCTCAGCTGCCAATTCAAGATGTATGACTGACAAATCGAAATAGCGTTGCATAGCAAGCAAACAACCAAGTCGTGCAAGAGCTTGTATGTAACTCAATCTTGCACAAGGATTATCATTGGCAAATCGTTTCCGTATTGAAATTGCTCGCGTTAAGCAGTTTTGTGCTTCAACATTTCTACCAATGTTTGACAAGTACTCCGCATAGAACATAAGTCGATCTGCGATTTCAGAATGGTTGGCACCAATTTCTTGAATACGCAACGCGATAAGTCGCTCATGAATAGGTTCCAATAGTTTGTGGAAATCACTCAACCACGAGTTCCACCGTTGAAGTAGCCGTTCCATTGTGTCGCGAACCAAAAACGATTCACTAGGCAAAGAAAGCGACAAAATATCTAGAAGTTTCTGAAGCTCAAGATAGCAATCTTCCGCTCCAAAGACTCTTAGCTCGATTGCTTCAACGAGTTGTTCCTGGTTATCCAAACCTACAAATTTGCGCGCCTCAGCACCAAGAGTTGCTGCCAACATAGTATCGTCTGCTTTATGAGCCCTATGCGCCGCAGCCGCAAGCGAAAGTGACTGAAATAGAAGCTTTTGATTTTCAGGTATACGTGTTGATTGTTCACTCTTTTGTAGTTCCATGGTTCCCCTTTGACTCCTTGAAAGCAACTTTTCATTCGCTGGTACTGCTCAACAAAGAAAAAAAGCTCTTATTCGCTCGTCGAACAACCGAACTAAGTTGAGACTGTAAGCGAATTTAGCTCTCCTATAAACATTCAACACAGAACCAAATTGCCCACATCGTTGGTGGCGGCAGAAAGCAGTAATTGAACTCTCATTTTTCACTTTCATACTCCTCACTTAGCATCTGTTTAACGAAGCAAGGGCTTTCGATTCAGTGGCATACACAACTTCAATAGTTGTTTGAACAAGAGCGGCGGTAGTCTGATAGTCTTTCCAAATGCCGTCGTCGATGCCCCACAAAACGAGGAGCATGTTTTTTTCCTCACCGGTCAGCGTTGGTAAGTACTGTTTGTTGACTTTCAAATGCCGTCTGGAGGACGAGGACAACGAGCGTCGCAAATCGATTTTGCGCAACGCACGTCGCTCCAACGCGCGAATGCTTTCGTGGCTTACCTGATAAAGTTCACCCAGTTCTCGCAACGTTCGGGGTTCGCCCTTAAGTCCAAATCGGTAATTTAAAATCTGTCTTTGTTTCAATGTTAGATACGACAAGGTCTGCTCTCACAACAGGCGTTAGAGACCGGAAAAATTTATAGGTAAATCAACAGAACACCGTCGCAATTTGCGTCACTTTGATTATGGTGTTGAGTTTAATTGTAAGATACAGATCGAATGAGTAGCAGTCAACCATTCAAGCGATTAATTTAATTGTTTAGAGCTAAGTTAGGCTGCTTTCGTTGGAGAAAGTTTTTACTTTCTCTTTGTGACAGACTTCTTTTTGGCGCTCGATTTCTCTTTTATTTTTGCTTGCTCCATATCATCCAGCAAGCACAATCCTTTTTCGAGAAGCGAACGAACGCATCCGTCTATGAGCCGGTAATGAACATGATTTCCATGACGTTGATAAGCAAGAATGCCACCCAGTGTTAACCGCTGTAAGTGTCCGGAGACCGCTTGGACTGTCATTCCGCTACCCACGGCAAGCTCGGTCACACTCATTTCGTCAGTATTACAGAGGAGGACTAACAGTTTTAGACGTGTGTCATTAGCTAGAACTTTGAACATCTCTTCCAGTTCGGTAGCTTTTTCTTGACTTAATTGACTGTCATTATAGTTAGGTTTTTGTGAGCAACACTCATCCATTTATCCAACTCCATACACGATAATCGAAACTAAACTATTAAATTAATCGCTTGAATGCTTTTTCATATTGACAATGATCACACTGTTCACTATCTTCAAATGTACCCAGATTAAAGGAGGTTTTGAACGAAGATGTTAGTCGCCGACAATCCCAGTGCCGAAGGAGGTTTAGAGGGATCAGTACAATTTGCGGATAACGGTGTACGCCTTTTTGAAGACAGCACCAAAGCTGCACAGAATTCTGTTATACCAGGTTCGAGTGTCGACCGCGCACTTCCCTCAGATTTCGCATCAGGATCGGTTGGAGCGGACGGATCGATTACTTTTGGTTCAAACCAGACTGCAATGGACATCTCTAGTACAACATCGCCAATACAATTGATGGGCGAACAGATATCCAGCATGATCAAACCATTTCTTGCCATGCCCGGTGGTTTGGGTTTAGTCAACGCAATATTTGAATTTCTAACCAATCTATTTACTAGTTTTTCCAGCGTCGCTTTCGATCCCAAACTTTGGGCACAACAAGCGCAAGCCAGTTTGGATGCGATGTCAAAGCTCAAGTCGTCCAGCTAGAAAGCACGCGTTTAATTGCCGCAGATGTAGGAGGAACAATAACATCTGAGGATTGCGATGGAATGGAGCTCGGTCTTCGGAACAATAGTTCTTCGGAACAATAGTTCTTCGAAACAATCGTTCTAACAAATTGCCCAAGAAGGATTACTTGAGAGACCGAGTGCAGCGCATTGGTCGATGTGCCAATTTTACATCTCAAAAAAACAAACCCTGTCGGCTGCTAGTTACTAATTAACTCAAGCTGACGTGCATGAAAAATTTAGCAGGAAGAAGGCGGAGTACGAAGGGCACTCCGCCTTCTATTTGTCATACGAATTAAAGTTCAGGCGAGCATACCAACGACAAGAAGCGTTAGAAAACCCAAAAAGAATGCCGCCGTGGTTGCAGGTGTCTCAGGCTGTTCATGCGCTTCAAGCAGGAGTTCTTCTGTCACCAAGAAAAGTAAGGCCGCTAGACCGAATGACAAAACTGTTTCCATCAAGACATCTGGTGCTTTGGCAAGAACAAAGACACCAATGACGGTTCCCAACAATATTAGGGAGGATATGCCAGCGACAGTTTTCATTACAGTGGCCTTGGACAAACCGTATTCGGATAACTCAATTGCAATTGCCAATCCAAGTGATAAGAGTTCTATGGTGAGTGCCGTTGTCAGAAGCTGCCCTTCTTTAGCACCAGCTGCAAAACCTATTCCAATTAGGAAACCATCCAGTAAGACATCAACTGCTACGGCTGTAACCATAGCCGTGGGGAAACCACTTTTTTTATTTTCTTTTGCTTCGAGAGTTTTGGCTAACGATTTGATCCACAACATCGCCAGCACTCCGACGCCAAAGCCGAGCACCACATAAATAGGAGCATGTCGTTTAATGATGTCGGGTAAAAGCTCCACCGACACAACAGAAAAAACAACACCAGCAGCTAAATGTTGCAAAAAGCCACGCACCACAGGACTTGGTGTTTTATACAACAAAACTACTGAAGCACCGATGATGGTGGCTATGACCGGAAAACACGCATTTAGTAAAACGGTATACATTTGAAGTCTCGCAAACTACTTAGCTAATTCAGCAAACTTTTCTCAGCGCTTTCGTTCCGAAGCTCCAGCTCAAAAATTTCCTCTACCGAAGTACGAATCGTTTCGCATATCGACTCCAAGGGCAAATCATTTGGCATATCATCAAACGGCCGCTCTACTTCCTCTGCAAGAAGTTCAAGACCGAAGATGAGGTATGAAGAAACGGCCATTATTGCAACAGTCATCCAGTGAAAAGAAGGTACGAGAAACCAGGGCAAACACAGAACATTTAAAGTCAAACCAAACCACAGTAGCAGTTTGTATGAGCCTACAATCGGGGATTTCAAAATACGCTCGCAGGCACCACAAATATCCATAAGCGTTTTTGCATGTTCGTTAATTTGCAATTGTTCCCATTCATCTATGTAACCGGCGCTGCGCCACTGCTTGAGATGATCGTAAATCTGCTGGGTTACTGCCAATGGAATGTGCTGTTTTTTGTCCGTCACAGAAAGCAATTCTAAGATCTGTCCATCACGTTTTTGACGCAAGTGATCTTTTAAAGTATAGGCGAATTGTGATATCAGCAAACCGAAGCGCTGACGTTCAGTATCCGGCAGATTTTTCGCGTACGAATAAGTTTTGATTGCTAGATTTCTAGACTCATTTACCAATTGCCCCCACAACTTTCGTCCTTCCCACCATCGGTCATAAGCACTGTTATTTCTAAAAATCAGCAAAATACCGACAATTGCGCTGACAGATATAACGGCGTTGGCGTCGTTCAATTTAGCGCCTTGTAAATTGTGATTGTCGACGAAACAGACCAATGCCGAGTAGAGAATAACTACCACCAAGACTTTCCAAAGCAAATCTCGTCCTGGTTCGAAGTGGTCGATGAAGTGTTGTAGTCCACGTTCGACTTTAGCGACATTGTTGTTTGGTCTGTGTGAATTCATTTTGTGCTCGGTTTCCGTTTCATCGATCAGTTTTGTTTGTTTTTTCATTCGCGCCATTGCAGTTTTTACGTTCAATCAACGCATTCCAGCCGGGTAAGTGATGAACAGCCAGTAGAGAAAAAGTTAGTGCTGTGGCCAAAGCTCCGAGGACAAACATACCAAAGGCGACTGCCAATCCGATAGCCGCTGAAGTCCAAAGAGTAGCCGCTGTTGTCAATCCAGTTGTTCTACCTTGGTCTCGCATAATCACGCCAGCACCGAGAAATCCAACTCCGCTGACGATCTGTCCTGCAATTCTGGTATCGACTGTTTGACCGAGCGCATGGGATGAAATCAAGCCGAAAACACAAGCTCCTAAAGCAACGGCAGCGTAAGTTCGTACTCCAGCATCTTGACCGTGGCTTTCTCTTTCGTACCCAACCAGTCCACCAAGAACGGTTGCAAGCAACGCTCTTGAAGCCATCAAAATTTCTAGTTGCCAATCCATCCGCTCTACCTGACACCTAAAAGGGTTTACCTACGCTTTGCTCAAGATCAGTCATTGACTGCTGATAAGTTCTCACAGTTTCTAAATACGACGACTGAACCTGCACGTTTGCTTGTTGGGCACTGAGAGTCGCATTAATGTCAGTTTGTCCGTATTCGTATGACTTTCTGGACAACGAAGCTACCTCTCTAGATTTCGGTAAAATGCTTGACTGAAAAAGCACAACTCTTTCCGTTGCCGCTTCAACTTGTTGATAAGCAGTAACCACTTCCTCCTGAATTTTGTTCTTAGTAGACTCGCGCTCAAAAAGAAGTTGCTTTCGTACCGCATGTAGACGAGCTAATTCCCCTTGCTGAAAGTTGAGCACGGGCAATTCTTGATTCACTCCTATGTAAAATCCTCTCGTACTGACCGATGGTTTTGGGGGATTTCCCGAGTACGAATTGCCGACGTTAAATACGGGATTGGGCAAAATATTTCCTCGCACAAGCTTGAGGTTTGCCGCGTTGACACCAAGCGCCTGGTCGACAACCTTAAGGTCAAGCCGTGTCTTCAATGCTTCAGCAATCAACACATCAAGACTTGGTAATCGATGGCTAGGCACAGGAAGCAACTCATTTTTTTCAGCTTGAAGTTGGAACTGCGGCAAGCGCATCACTTGCACACCGTCTTTGTAGCTTCTCCCCATAAGAACGCTCAATTTTTGCCTTGTCAGTAAAATATTCCTGCTAGCTAGAAGCAGTTCGCTCTCGGATTGAAGCAGGGCGAGATCAGCACGTTCTACATCCAATGCCGCGACGTCACCACTTTTAAAGCGTCGCTGAGCCACACTTTTCAAGTTGGAGGCAATCGCCTGGAGCTGTGTAATCGTATCGTGTGTCTCAGCGGCGATTACCGCATCCAAATAGGCCTTACGTATGACTCCACGAAATTGCCAGAGGTTTCTTGCAATTTCCAAATCAGCTTGTTTGATTTGGTTTTTCGAAACTAGTAAGCGAAAAACAACTTTCCATGGTGGCTCTATTGGTACCGAAGCACCGATTTGGGTAGCCAATGCGCCCGTGTCAGTCAAGAAAAAGAAGGAAGGATTTGGAAAGGTCGAAGCCTGTGATTTAGTAGCCTGACTTATACCTAATTGAGCTCGAACATTAGATACGCGGGGACTCTTCATCAAAGACTCATCAAAAGCAGTCGATAAGGCTATCGGCGGCATCGATGATTGCTCCGCATTCGGAGCCATCACCGCAGGATCAATAGCAGCGGCGTAAGCTTCTTTCGCTGAAGAGGGAAAAAGCAGCAGAAGGGATAAAGCGCCGAGACAACATTTTTGATGACGACTGTGATAAGCAATTTCACGTCGCATGTTCCACACTCTCCATGACTTGCCGTTTTGCGATTTTTGATGTTTGTCCTCGACCTCTGCGCGATATGTTTTCAAAAACTATGTACAGGTTGGGAAGAAGAAGGAGCGTTAGTAAGCTGGATGTGACCAGTCCACCGATAACAACAGTCGCCAATGGCTTCTGTACCTCAGCGCCCGCAGAGGATGAAAAAGCCATCGGAAAAAATCCTAGACTGGCTACGAGTGCTGTCATTAGAACTGGACGCAAACGCGTCACGGCCCCCGTTATGACAGCATCTGTCAGTTCCATCGTTTCTCGTAAATGGTTGATGTAACTCACCATCACAACACCATTTAGAACCGCAACTCCCGACAGCGCAATGAATCCCACTCCAGCAGAAATCGAAAAAGGCATGGCTCTTATAGCCAGAGCAAAGATTCCGCCGACAATTGCAAACGGTATGCCTGTATAGATCAGAAGAGCCTGGCTTATCGAACCAAATGTCATATACAAAAGAATAAAAATCAGCAAAAGTGCAATCGGTACAACTATCGACAGCATGAGAGTGGCTCTTTGCAAATTTTCAAATTGCCCCCCCCAAGTCATGTAATAGCCTTCTGGTAACTTGATATTTTTGTCTATCTCCTTTTGTGCATCCTTGACAAAACTTCCTATGTCTCTTCCACGCACATTGAGTTCCACTACTATTCTGCGACGTCTGTCTTCGCGAGAAATTTGGGCTGGTCCCTCTTGAACGGAAATTTTTGCCAAACTAGAAAGCGGAATGAGCGCCCCAGTTGTACGTGATGCAATCGGCGGAGCTGCCACCAGCAATTTTTTGATCGATTCGATGTCGCGACCGCTTGGTTCGTTTAGCCGAACAACAATGTCAAATCTTTGCTCTCCCTGATACACAATTCCGGCCGGTTGTCCGGCCATAATTGATTGGACAAGGTTATTTACGTCTTGAACATTTATGCCGTATCTTGCGATGGCATCGCGGTCTGCTTCCACTATCAGTTGAGGTAAACCGGCGGTTTGCTCGATTTTGACATCAGCGGCTCCGGGCACATTGTTTAGTATTTTACTTACACGTTCTGCTTCTTCTCTCAATTTGTCCAAATCATCGCCAAAAATTTTCACGGCAATATCTGATCGAACACCGGCTATTAATTCCGCAGTTCGTAACTCAATAGGTTGCGAAAAGCTGAAATTAGCTTGTGGCACTTTTTCTGAAAGTCGCTTTGCTATTACATCTACGAGTCCTTCTTTAGTACGGGCAGTCGTCCATTGCTCGATAGGTTTTAGTGCTAAATAAACATCACCGGACTCAACACCCATAGGATCTGTCGCGACTTCTGCTCGACCCATTTTTGTGACAATTTTTGTCACTTCGGGAAATGATTTGTATACCTTTTCTGCCTCCGTCGCAGTCGCAATTGATTGTGACAATGAGACGCTCGGAAGTTGTTGAATTTGGACGGCGAGCGAACCTTCATCCAACCGAGGAATAAACTCAGAACCGAGCATCGGCAATGTGACTGCGCTCAAAATCACAAGGCTAAGAGCAACCGCAAATGTTTGTCCTTTGTATTCAGAAGCAAGATGTAATGCACGTTCGTACTTTGGCTTCAACCAATGAACCAAAAAACTCTCTTTTTCGCTGACATCTTTTCCAAGGACGATGGTCAACATGGCAGGGACAAATGTTAGGGAAAGTAAGAGCGAACCAAACAGTGCAAAGACAATTGTCATCGCCATTGGCTTAAACATTTTTCCTTCAATTCCTGAAAGACTAAATATTGGCAGATAAACAATGGCAATTATGGCTACTGCAAATACGACTGGACGTCCTACTTCCATACATGCGCTCAGAATTGTTTCTTGATTAGTTTCTGGTCTACCGTGCTCTTGATTGATAGCCAGTCTCCTGATCGTGTTTTCAACCATAACTACGGCGCCATCCACGATCAGTCCGAAGTCGACGGCACCCAGGCTCATCAAATTTCCTGAGACGTTGAATATATTCATGCAGATAGCAGCAAAGAGCATAGACAGCGGAATAACACTTGCTACCAACAATGCGCCTCTCCAGTTGCCGAGCACTATGAGCAGTACCGCTATCACAAGCATGGCACCTTCAAGCAAGTTGTGCTCTACTGTTTCGATGGTTCTGTCGACTAACTCAGCACGATCATAGAATGGGTTCAACCGGACTCCGTCAGGCAAATTTTTCTCGATTTGATGTATTTTTTGCTTTACTCGTTCGACAACCGTTCGCGAGTTTTCACCCCTTAGCATCATCACAATGCCGCACACAATCTCACCTTTTGCATCAGCAACTACCGCGCCCTGGCGGACTTCATTGCCTGACACGACTTCGGCAATATCTCGAATAAAAATAGGTACGCCCTCTTTACCTGATTTCACGACAATATTGGCAATTTGTTCGGTAGTTTGAGCTAAGCCGATCCCTCGCAAAATAAACTGTTCACCTTGGTGTTCGATATAAGCACCACCCACATTCTCATTGTTGGCAGTGACAGCACGAACGACCTCTTGTATGGTCAAACCATAGGAGATCAGTTTTGACGGATCTACCCTGACTTGATACTGCTTTTTTTGTCCACCGTAACTGTTAACCTCGGCTACGCCAGACACTCCAAGCAGTTGTCTTCTGACTATCCAGTCTTGCACCGTACGCAGATATTGAGCATCAAAAGACTTGCCTTTATTCGCACTTAACTCGTACTGGTATATCTCTCCAAGTCCAGTGGTGATCGGACCCATCTGCGGTGTGCCGACTGTTTCAGGAATTTGCTGCCTAACTTGTGTTAAACGCTCGAGAACTAATTGCCGAGCGAAGTACATGTTGACTGAATCGTCAAAGACGATTGTCACAGCTGACAAACCAAATTTTGAGACTGAGCGAATTTGGCTTATCGAGGGCAATCCACTCATTGACACTTCAATCGGGAACGTAATTTGTCTTTCGACTTCCACGGGAGCTAGCGACGGAGCTGACGTCAATACCTGCACTTGCACGTTGGTAATATCTGGTACTGCGTCAATCGGCAGTGCTTGCAAGTTATACCAACCAGCAGCTATCAAGGCCACTACAACCATAATTACAAGCAGACGCTGATTGACGGAAAATTTTATTAGCTTCTCTATCACTAGTCGTCTCCCAATTCACTTTTCATCAACTTTGATTTCAAAATGAATGATCCATCGGCAGAGACGACTTCTCCTACTTTTAGTCCGCTCAATATTGGAGTAAATCCAGCAACTTCCTCTCCGACAGTAACATCGCGTACTTTGAATTGTTTCTGGTTTTGCTGAACAAAAACGATCCTTTGTCCACGGACTGTTTGCACAGCTGCTACTGGCACATACACGGCACCGATTCGAGGCGCTTGACGATTAAACTCAACTTGCGCAAAGGATCCTGTTTGAATCGGTGGCTTGCTGGAATTCTCTATGATCACGCGGACTCGCGAGGTGCGAGTATCCTCGTTTAGTCGCGGATCGATGAAACTGACTTTCCCCATGATAGTTCTATTGTTCACCGTCACTTTCGCCGACATTCCCAGAGAAACGTTAGACATTGCGATTTCCGGTACATTGGCGATGACCCAGAGTTTATCTGTATTTGCTATCGTCAGAAGGGGTTTTCCGGCTTCGACTCCCGCTCCAGGATTGACAAGTCTTTCGATAACAGCACCCGATATTGGTGCTTTCAGCGTCAATCCCGAAATATTATGCTCGCTTCTTTCGTCCCCTTCAGATAACTCCGCATCCAGGGCGGCTAGTGAATCTCTGATGTGCTCAGTTTCCGTTTCAGTCGTCTTGACGTTTGCTTCAGCCTCAGCGACTTCTTTGTTCAATGAAATGTTTTTTTGAAAGTTGAATTCGGCAGTGGCTCTTTCAAATTCAGATTGCGCAGAAACTAAATCCTTACGAGCTGACAAACCCTCTGCTACGAGTTGTTCAACACGCTTTAAGGTGGCGATAGCTTCGTCAAGCGATGCTTTAGCTTTAAGTATTGCTACTCGATTAGCAGCTTGTTTTACGCGAGAGAGCGTCGCACGCGCCAGATTCAATTTGGCTTCAGCCTCATGCAGTTTTCCATGAGTTTCAGCGACTTGAGGGCTTTTGATGGTGATCACAGCCTGTCCGCGTGTGACATAGTCTCCAAGCGATACAGTCACTGACTCAACGCGTCCAGCGGCTAATGAACTCAGCTGTTGGACTTGCTGATCGTTAGGTTCCACGGTGCCGGTAACAGATACTCTCAGCGGAGGACCGACATCAGTCACAGTAAAGACTTCGACCTCGGGACCTTCAGGTTTGCGCTCGACCACATTTTCTGGAGCGGCTTCCTCAGCCGTTTTTGTTTCCACTTTTGCTGCGTTCTTGTTTGCCAGGACAGACCACAACAACGCTGTCAGACCCACAGCCACCAAGATCACCACGGCGGCTATGCGCCATCCACGATTTGTTCGTGCAGACGCGTTCGTTATTGACGCATTCTCAAGCTGATCTGGTATCAGCATCTAATATCCCTCGGTAAAAACAGCAAAACACGCAAGACAATCTTGCCTGCACCAACTATTGTTGCTAAACCGAGAGTTTTTGTCCGAGCGAATAGAGTGAGTCGACGCTACGAACCGGAGGAGCCCTATTCCAGATCGTTCTCTGTGTGACATTCGATGAGGCTGTACTGCTGTCGCAAACGGTGACGACTACAGCTGATGGAAAATCGTCACCGCTGAATATTGATACCGTCAATGCATTTGAGTTGTCTGTCAGTTTCTTGTGCGCACAACAAGATTTTTTATGACCACAGTCCGCACACGAATCAAGATCAACATTTTCAATGGTGACAATTGTCGTAGAAACATTTCTGCTATGGGATTCTGCGCAACGGCATGGCAACTCACACCTCAGCAGCGCGAGAAGAATTAAGGTCAGGACAATAATGGGTTTCAATTTCATTTTTAAGCTTCGCTATTTATTACTCTCGCAAAAATGCTGCAATTTTGCAACTTTCCAATGGCTGAGATTGCGATTTGAAAATCAGGATGATGTCTCTAAGCGTCAATTACTTTGACAGCTTAATGCGTGAGACTGGTATGAATAAGGCATCTGTTGCGAAGAAATCGCCTTCGAGACTCAAATTCAAATTGAAAACACATTCGATTTTCACAATTCTATTGCAACTATGTGATGCCTGTGTCTGTCCTGAAGCATCCACAAGCGCTCTGTGATTCGGAAGCAGTGATATGTGTGGGGACTGTGGACACATCACCACCTGTGTCAGCAACAGAGGTACCCGTAGGCTGCATCAAGTGTCGGTCACATCGCCGTTACACACGCTGCCGTTGCACCAGACTGCTCTTTCTTAAAGTTGAGACTAGAGCACCCAACATGATGCTGATGTACCATGACCGCAAGACGCCTCGGTGGATCAAGACTTGGCACAGTCAAGACTGTAGTCTGTAAGCTAGTGACCGTGTCCAGAGCAGGGGCATGGCACGGGGGCTGGATGTCCCGTCATAGTTCAGGGTTAGTATCACGGCATGCAACTCTTGACGTATCACTTGATAGCGCCGATTCTGTTCCGTATAAAAAATGTCAGAGAATGTGGTCTACAAGAGCATCTCAGGATATGGTTTCATAGCCCAGATGTCAGCTCAGCTTTGCTAATCTTCAAGAAAATATTTCGCTTCCATGGACTGTTCAATGAGTGGTCCGATGCCATCACTAGCGGTGACTATGCGAGCATCGCAACACAGGTCATGCTGATCTGCCTATGTACCACCGGTCCCTGGTTAGCAACTCTGTACAAACCTGTGTCCTTAGAGATTCCGTGGTCAAAAGTACATGGGCGACTCTCACGCTGGCGGTTTGCCACGTCTTAGCAAGCTTCATCGCAGGAGCAGAGAGGAAAAGAACGAACGAGCCAGCGTCGAGAGGCTGATTTGACAACCATTCCCAGTATCAAACCATTAAATAGTTCGCTTGAATGCTTTTTCATATTGACTTCAAATGGTTCGAGTTGTAGGCTGACTTCAAGGCTGATTGAAGTTAGCCCAAATCAAATTCACAACACATACAAACAAGAATCGTCCCTCAAATGGAGCCGCCGATGCAGAAACTCACATCTATTCAAAGAGAGGTTTTGGAATTACGTTTCGGTCTGGGAACGAAGGAGCCGCTTACACTGGCGGAAGTAAGCAAACAATTCGGTGTTTCACGGGAGTGTGTGCGTCAGCACGAGCGACGCGCACTGAGAAAAATAATTGATTTGAACCCACTTGGACCAATACTCTCGAAAGAGAAACGCGCAAATACCAGTCACAGAGCCACCTTAACACGAGTTGAGCGCTACATGCTCCGACGCATGTGGGGCTTAGATGAGCACTCGGCACTGATCATGTCTGAGGAAGAATTGACGGCATTAGCTGTAAAGGTAAGCCATTTACTATGAGTCGTCTATCAACAAGATTGATCAGGATTATTCATGCCACCACATTCCACTGACCCAAAAATACAAATTTCACTCGAACTATTGTTGCCACAGATACCGGATGAGCAAGATCAATGCATTAGCAGGCTAGAGCAAAAACTACGAGCTAGCCGGGGCATTACACAGGCCCACATCAAAGAGAACGAGGGTGTTTTTTCCTTATGCTTGCATTACGACCCGACGACTATCACTTTATCCAGTTTGAAGAGAACCGCACTTAGAAGCGGAGCGCATTTTTCACATCGGTACCATCATGAAATTCTGCCGATAGTAGGAATGGATTGCTCCGATTGCACCCTTGTAATCGAACATAGTTTAAAGCGTCTGCCCGGAGTGCTAGATGCCTCGGTGAGCTACGTTGCAGGCACGCTGAAAATCGAATACGACAGCGATAAAATCGACCAGTCTAAAATAAGGTCCAGATTGAAAAAGCTCGGATACGAGATTTCTGCAACTGGTTTTTCGGCGGTATTTAGCGAACGAAGAGAGCTGATTTTTTCTCTCCTCTGCGGTCTTTCGGTAGCGTTTGCTTGGCTGTTACCCCAGCTTCAATTACCCCAACAGCTATCGTACTTATTCTTTGTTTCGTCCTATTTGTTTGGTGGTTTTGATGTTACAAGACATGCGATCCATTCGGTTAAAGAAGGACACTTCGACACAGATTTGTTGATGATGTTCGCGGCTTTGGGCTCAGCATTTTTAGGAGAGTTTCTTGAAGGTGGACTGCTGTTGTTTTTGTTCGGTCTCGGTCATGCACTGGAGGAATTAGCTCTAGACAAAGCTCGTGATGCCGTGAGCAAATTGGGACAACTAAGACCGAAAACAGCGGTAGTCATTCGTGACACAAAACAAATTGAAGTTCCGGTGAACGAGTTAAAGGTCGACGAAATAGTTGTTACAAAGCCGGGTGCAAGAATTTCAGTTGATGGCGCGGTAGTGTATGGAAATTCAACGGTCGACCAATCACCGATAACAGGTGAAAGCGTGCCTATTACCAAGTCAACCGGAGACTCAGTTTTTGCTGGATCGATAAATGGCACAGGGCAGCTATTAGTTAAAGTATCAAAACTAGCTAAAGATAATACACTTGCGCGCGTTATGCAGCTTGTTGAGGAGTCGCAGACACAGAAGACGAAAACGCAGCAAATTACAGAGCGGTTTAACCGTTGGTTTGTGCCAATCGTGATTGTTTTAGATTTCCTGTTGATCGTTTTGCCACTGGCTTTTGGTGTTTCGTACAAAGTCTCATTCTTGCGAGGTATGACTTTCCTCGTTGCCGTTTCTCCCTGTGCGCTAGCTCTTGGAGCACCATCTGCGATGCTTACTGGCATAGCGCAGGCGGCGCGCAATGGGGTTCTTATCAAAGGCGGTGTTCATTTAGAAACTTTGGGGAAATTACAAGCACTGGCCTTTGATAAGACTGGAACGCTAACGCACGGTAAACTTCAAATCACAGACATAGTCGTCACTGAAGCGTCAACGGTAGACGAAATTTTGTCTCTCACTGCTGCCTGCGAAATCAGATCAGGACATCCACTGGCAGCTGCAATCGTCAACGAAGCACGCAACCGTTCACTCGAAATTCCCGAGCCCACTGAGTTTAATTCCATTAGCGGGAGAGGATTATCAGCTCTTGTTAGAGACAAACGAATCTTAATCGGCAACCTAAAATTGATGAAAGAACAGTCTATCGAGATTACAAAAGACCAGTTACAAACCATCGAAAAATTCGAGTCAGACGGGAAGACAACTGTCGTTGTTGCCCAAGATAACTGCGCAATTGCAGTAATTGCGGTTGCAGACACACTACGTTCGAATGCTAAAGCTGCTCTGACCTCACTGCGAAAACTCGGAGTGAAAAATATTTTTCTTCTCTCAGGTGATAACGCAACGGTGGCAAGTAAAATTGCCAAAGACTTGGGCATCGATCAAACGAGAGCAGAATTGATGCCCGATCAGAAGTTAGATTGTTTAAAAGAGCTTGCAATAAATCAAATTGTAGCAATGGTTGGCGATGGTGTGAATGATGCTCCAGCATTGGCGGCAGCAAGTGTCGGCATTGCTATGGGCGGAGCATCTACGGATGTAGCGTTGGAAACTGCCGATGTAGCGTTAATGGGAGACGACCTATCAAAATTGCCATTTGTAGTGGCACTCGGCAGAGCCACGCGTAGTGTAGTAATACAGAACCTCGTCATAGCAGTTGCGACTATCTTGAGTCTGGGGAGCGCGGCTATTTTCGGTCTCACAACCATTGGTTGGGCTGTGTTGTTTCACGAAGGAAGCACACTTTTAGTGGTGCTCAATTCACTTCGACTCTTGACGCATCGTAAACGTTTGGAGGCATGAAAATGTTGGCTGAAAGAACTACTTCAATACCCCTTTGGTTAACAGCTCTGGCCAGCCAAGACAGAAAAAATGTTGTCTAGGCTTGCTTATTTGGCTCCACGCCTATGGTCCAGAATCAGACGGCTTCCTCCAACTTCACGGAGGAAAATAGTCATAGCGGCGTGTGCGCATGCTTTAGATGTAAGTGGCACTGCGGACCCAATAATGATCACCAGCTTTCAAGTTCTTTCTGATGGCAAACCTTTTACAAACGATCAACGAATCGAACTGCAAAAACTGGTAGAAAAACTCGATGAAGCTTACCTAGACGTTTATGACGGTGACAATCAATTAGAGGAGAAAATCAGCTTGTTCATGCAGTCGGTTACTGCTGCAGTCTTAGCACATGCAGTTGACGGAAATGAAATTGATTCACTAGCAGAATGCTTGTACGAAGCATCTTGTACAACCTCAGATGATGGATTGTATTGGATGATGATTTCCAATTTGACAGATGAATTGGAAAGGGAAACAACTTTGTAAGTGAGTTGGCTGACTGATAAACACCAAACCAAAACAGGTAACTTTAAACAAGCAACAAGCAAGAGCTGGCACCAAAGCCATATTCAAGTATTAAATTAATTCATTGAATAGTTGACAAGATGCTATCAGCGCTGTATCGTCGATTCACAGATCTTCATAGCAGCACCATGCACAAATTGCTTAGCAGTCGCTTATGCAATTTATTGAGCAAAGCTATACGAGAAAGAGACAATGCCAAATCTAACTTCAAAACAGCGCAGCCTACTGAGGGAACTTTTTGGATTAGAGCAGGAGCAGCCTCTGTCTCTGGAGGAGCTGGCAGAAAGTCGCAATACCACTCCTCAAAATGTTCGTGCACTGGAGCGCCGAGCACTCAGAAGAATTGACGTAAGACGCAGACGAATCACAAGGAGAGTTAGTCCGATCATGCCGTTTAAGGCTGGGGAACCACTAACCAGTAAAGAGAAGCGCATTCTCAAAACACTGTGGGGAATTGATGACGGCATCTTGAAGGAATATTTAGTAACTGCATTTTTATGCGACGCGACTTTTGAAGAAGTTTTCTGCGCTGAAACGAAAGCCCTGTTTACTTCACGAAGTGAAACTTGAATGACAGCTTAGGTGGTGTGCCATTTGGAAAAATTGTTGAACGCATTCTGTGGAAATCGCGAGGACGAAAAATGTATTACCCAACAAAGCTGAAATTGCCGGTTGCCAATGCACAAGCTGGGTATGGAGTAGTTTTATTTGCCCAGGCTGTAATAGGACAGAGATTTTCAGATCCGTTGACGGTCGCAGAATTGAAGTTTGCAGCTGTCCACGGGTACGAAATCCTAATGGAATTTCCATTCGATAATGGACAGACTATCTCTATGGTTGGACGAATCATCAAAATTGTTATCGTTGAGCACCGAAGAGGTATAGAGGTCGACTTCGCAATCATTCGACCAGCCGAGAAACAAAATGGACTCACAACTAACCAGGTATCAAATACGGTAGCGTGCTGATATATAAGATAAGTGCTGTACCGTTTTTAACGCTACAAGAAATTGCAAATAATTCCATCAGACACGCTCGCGCGTAATTCCAAGATCAAACAGTATGGTACTACATATGGTGTTTTCAACGAGGCGTGATGCGAAAAGGGCTTTGCATAGCTGATTATCTGAATCGAATAACACCGACTTTCATCACAGCTAATCAACGACAATTTATATTATCGCAATTTAAATTGACGTTACTCAACAGCCTTCACTATTGAAGTCGACTTGCATTTCTGAAAGAGGTAGCCCCAAGAAATTGTCAAATTCAAAAAGTCTTGCGCGGTAGTAATCGATTCTTGAAGCACGAAAAAAGCGAGCAGTACGGCCACTATTACACTGCCTTTATCGATCAGAGTGACGGTCGAAACGTCACCCAACTTTATCGCTTTGTAGTAAAAGATCCAGGAAATTGTCGTTGTTACTGCGGAAGCACCAAGCCAAAGTAAGTTCGAAATTTTTAGCGAACTCCAGTCTTTGTTGGGAACTGCAAACCACGCAAAAGCGAGCACGAAGACGAACACGAAATAGGTTCGAATTGTGGGCCCCAGATCTCTAGAAATATTTGCCAGGACTTTCTTCGCAATCACTGAAGTGAATCCAGCAAAGAACATTGAGATAAATGCGAGCCAGATCCAAATATTCATGGCGATCCCTCTAAAAATTGTTTTGCATTGGCAAGATCTGTGCAGGCGAAAGTTTTGTCATTACCTTCTGATATTGTTTCGCCAATGTCAGGTTCAGCACTAACCGAAAAATGTTTGTTGATAGGCTGAAGGAAGCAAGATACACCGTGAAATTCTACGATTAGTCAGGATTTAGGCAGAGCTTGATGCAAGCCTTTGGCACGGTGTTTTTAATTCTTGCGCGCAGAGTAACAATGAATAGACGGATAGATTAGGAGGCAACATCGTCCAAAGTTTTTTTTGTTTTTCGATTTAGCAATTGCGCTATACGCTCCTGAACTTTCGTCATGGGCAGTTTCAGGTCAAAGTTCCGATTATGGCTATTCAGGTTATTACTCACATGCACGAAATGGACTATTGTTAACGGTTTTTCGCCCATACCTGTCCAGGCAGGGAAGATGGATTAGTCAAGACCCCATCAACGAAGCGGGCGGAGTAAATCTTTACCAATACGCGTTCAATCGTCCTATCAATCTTATTGATCCACTTGGGTTGGACGCTCTGAATATTCCTCTCAACACATTTGGCGCCGCCTTAGGTGTCCCTCAATCTGCACTGGCAGGCGGATGCTTTGATGTAATCAATGCAGCATTAAGCGCTCCATCTGGAACTCGTCCAGACAACCTTGGAACCACTAAATGTTGATTTGGTTCAGATGCAGTGATTGAACCTACGGATCTGACGGTGAAGTACATTAAGGAGAGCGACTGCCCAGCTGAAGCGTTAGGTTGCAGCAGGTAGACGGGCTACAAAACCAATTCGGACCGGTGAGATGGTTTATTATGATGAGGTGATTCCAACGGCCCAGTGGCAACGATGGCGGCAACGCATTTCTGATCCTTAAATTCGATATGCTCTTTGCGTCTTTTATGATGCTCTTGGGGAATTGGACTCGCGGCAATTGGTTGCGGTAATTGGTTACACCGGTGCCAGCATAGTTTACTGACTTTGCCAACTCATATCATTTCATCGGTTAATTACCTATCTGTCGTCAACTTTTGAGGGCGCCGTAGACGAAACATGGAGGCGTGCTCAAGACCCAGCAGCTTTGTGCAGCACAGTCGCAAAAGACACGCTCGTAGCAGCAAGCATAGCTGCCGTCGGCACAGTCGCCCCCGAGATAATGCTCCCAGCGCTCGCCGTAGGCACCGCAATCATATGCTCCGAAAATCGGGGCGAGACAAAGAAGCTTTGGCAAAGAAACGAACGCCTATTTGATGCGTGTCAGTCTGCCTGGAACGATCCGGGTAAAGAAACGACAGCCAAAAATTTGTTTGCTTCCGAATTGGGCAAGCAAGCTTTTGAAATTACACTGGCCGGTCTTACGATGGGTCCAGGCTTTGGAATGGGAACGCGATTTGCCGAATCAAAACTAGCTAAGATAGCTGAGAAAACCATGGCAAATAAAAGCGTGGTATGAGCGATTTGGGGCAGGGAACTATGCAGACCAAAATTGGAAATAGCGTAGTGACAACGCATGCTGATGGAACTGTAGTAAAACAGTTTGACAGCGGCTTAGTTCAACGACACATCCCAACCGAAAGTGGAGAATACATTTTCACAGAAGCAAGACCAGGCGGAGTATACACGATGGATCTCCCTGGCGGTACCAGATTGATTGAATTACCGACAGGTAGGTCGTATTCGGTTTACCGAGATGGCACTACGCTGTTGAAAAACCATCGGGACTCAGACTGTCTTTATCAGGTGACGAAAAAACAAGAACATTCACTCATTCCAACGGGACTACAATTACGTTCGTTGGTTCCCCAAAAAAGAGGATATTTCCCTGACGTGCTCCCCAGAAACAAAAGGTATTCTGTTTTTCAGACAGCTTCCGCTGTTTTGTCACCACTCGCGATACCGCGCTGGAAAGAAACAGCTTAATGACTTTGGGCTGCATGATTTCGTTAGCAAATAAGTGTTTAGTCTTGAATTTTTTCCGGCAGCTGAATCAAGCTTTCATCGAATGTAAGCCTGCCTGATGATGAAAACGAAGCTCTCCTAAATCATAGCCCCCAAACTACTCCCGAAAGAGCATCGAACCTCAAAAGCCTTGCTCGGAAGAGGTTCGAACCACCAACCCCTCGGAGGCACCCGCGACTTTAAAACCACCAGAATCAGGAGCCTCAGCTTTTCCGAATTAATCGTGCAAAATCGCAGGCTAACAAGGGAGGAATCCATCCAGACGCATTGAATAGTGAGTCATGTACTAACAACACCGCACGTTCATTTAGTGTGGCGAATTTAGTAGTCATCACCATTCAAGATTTAGAGGAAGTTGTTGCCAGAACGACTGAAAGAATACTGTTCGATCACAAAACTGGCTATGCAGCTGTTGACTGTCTGCGGCTTGCAGTTACTTTCGATGCATATGCTCGCACGTAAGGCAAAGTGAATTCAAAATGGTCTCCGCTAGTTAAGTCCTCGCAAGAAGTCATGATTGCTGCCGGAGAAATACTCATGGGTCGGCAATAACAATTGACAAAACATGCTTCGTGGAGATGTGGACGACAGCATCAGATGCTTCGCAGTGCGCTACGAGGCGACGTCTATGCTTCTCTTTGTCTTGCGATTCATCAATTCCAAAAGTCGATCTTGCACTATTGTCATAGGTTCCTTGATGTCGGCAACTTGGACGATCAAATATCCTTTGGTGACGTCATCTGAATCAGTGTTTTTATGATTGGCAAGCTTCTTCAACATTTCAAGATCGTGACCTGATAAAAATCCTTGAGTTAAATAAGTCCTTCGCAGATCATGAAGACTAAACGGAGTTTTTGTTTTGTCAGCGATCAAGTTGAAATGCTTCTCGCGTAAATCAAAATAACCATTTTTTCCAGTCGCAGCAAAGACATACGGATTATCCACTTTTCGGACCTTTTTCCGACGTTCAAATACCTCGCTCAAAACCCTGGTTATTGGTAGCGCGAATTCCAATTTGTTTTTGGCATCAACAACCTCAAAGTAACCGCGTTTGACATGAACGTCATCCCATTTGAGCTGTGCTGCTTCATTCTTTCGTAATCCGGTCATTAACACAAAGAAGAAATAATCGGCCATAGCCTTGTCCTCTAGCGTACCAAGAGCTTGATACCAAAGAGGCAAATCCATATCGGATAACATTGTTTGTCGACGCTTCAGCCGGTTCCAAGATTTAAGTTGATTGAGTCGTTTCACAGGATTTTGCATAATAACCGGGCTGCCATCAGGTTTCTCATACATGTCTTGTGCGAACTTAATGACTGCTCGAAAGACCCGCATGGTGTTATTTGCGGCTCCGGGTCCGCCTTTACCCTTACCGATTTTACGCTCAGTGATTTCTTTGAATCGCTTTTCTACATCTGTTTTAGTGATTTCGCTTAAGGGACGCTGCATCCAATCAGAAAGATAGGCATTGGCGACAATTGAATAGTTCTCTACAGTGGATGGCTTCAAATTTTTGCGGCTTAGATAATCGTTTAAAACGTGATGAAGGCTTAATTCCTGTAGTTGTTGCTCGCTGGCCCATTCTTCTGACTGTTGCTTGTTTCGCTTTTTTTCCTGTAAGCGAGGGTCGATTCCCTGTCGCAATAAATCAAGTAGGTGACTTGCAGTCTTTCGTGCATCTTTCGAATTGACTACGGGATGTCGGCCAATAGTGAGAGTGATAGCCGATTTACTGCTTCCGCGCAAACTGTTTTCGACCAACCAGATTTTGTTACCGGCAGCGGTCACTTTTAGCTTGAATCCTGGCAATTTGGTATCGCGATACTCGCCAGCAAGCGTGGTTTCTGCCGCGAACGAGTCTGTCAGAGAAAATTTATTGACTCCTTTTTTGGGTTCGTTACTCAAAACTCACTCCTTTTTGCCGAGGTGAATGTCTTAGATTGGCACCTTGATCTTCAATTTTTAAAGTATTTATGGGGGATACGGACTAGATCATTTATTTTCAGCGCATTGATCTGCGCGGGTTAGATCTTGAATCGGCTAGCCGATTCGTAGCCGATTGAATTTTTTTTCCATTCTATCATAACTTCGAGCAGCAAAACCTTAAAAGCCTGACTGATACTTAATTTCGAGGAATATTGAGAAAAGCTCGGAAAAGGTAATTTTGTCGTTTTTCCTAGACTTAGGATCTAGTGTAGCAATACGTTTGGTAGGGACTTCGTCACCAATTAGTCCACGAAAAGCCTTGGCTCATAACCCAAAGGTCGACAGTTCAAATCTGTCCCCCGCAACCAATTAAAAGCCTAGAAGGACCGGCAGTTTCGAGAGAAGTGCCGGTTTTTTATTGGGGTAGGCAAAAATTGCTTGCCTAACCCATTGCCTAACCCAAACGAGATCAGATTGGTTGAGTCTCGGGAATGACGATCAACGCATTGTGTCTCGCTTCGTGCATCGTTCGCGAGAGATGCTACAGGTTGTAGTGCCTCGGGTAAGGCAACGTTCGCCTAACGCAAATGAATAATGCCGAGTTGTCTAACCCCCGCCTAACACAGGATTTGGGATATTGGCCGCCTAGCGCGCGATCAGGATGAGAACATAGTTGACCGTCGGGAATGGCCAGTGTAGTGGCGGTAATTCGTAGAATGCAAATTTTCTATGTTTGATTGGCACAAGAGGTGATGCTGAGCACCCGCTGAACAGCGGCTCTGCGTGATAATGCTTCGTTCGGGGTGCAACAGATTGCGGATTGATTAGACAGTCTGTGAGGGAATAAATTCCTCAAGTGAGGTAGATCGATGCGACGCATACAAGGAAAGACAATACGCTTGTTTCTGGTTGACGGTTCGCCGCTTGGATTAGTAACGGCGGAAATCATTAACTGGACGGGACAAGTTCTGAGCTTTCCGCGTGGGCTGCTGCCGGATGCCCTGAAGCGAAAAGAAGTTATGAGAACTGGTGTGTACTTTCTGATAGGAGTCGATCCCGATGATCCGCTGTGCAAGCGAGTCTACATTGGCAAAAGCGATGACATCGCGCAGAGATTGCGAACGCATGATTCGGATCCAAGCAAGGAATTTCACGATCACATCGTGATTTTTGTTTCTAAGGACGAAAATCTCACCACAGGCCATGTGAATTTCTTGGAACACCATTTGATATCGCGTGTAAGATCGGTTGGTACTGCCACTCTAGTAAATGGCAATCAAGGTTGCGCTGTGACGCTTCCGGAATCCGAAATCAGCGACATGGAATATGCCTTTGAACAGCTTTGCGTGTTGATGTCAGCTTTGGGCTTTACTTTCTTACAGGAGGTGCCTAAACATGACGCTCAACATAGCAACGGTAAAGCCAGTCCAGGTGTCATGTTTGAACTTAGCTATTTAAATGGCTCGATCAAGGCAACGGCGTATGAGTCAGAAGGCCGTATGGTAGTTCGGAAAGGATCAACAGCTCGACACCCAAGTAAGGCTGCCGATTGTGTCGTTAAGGGAACAACAACGCGGAACTATCCTTTCTACTCCAGAACAATTCAAGAACTGCAAATACAGAAAAAGCTGGTCCCAAAGTCCGGGTCGCCAGATCTACTAGTGTTTTCCGAGGACGTGATGTTCACAAGTCCATCGGCTGCATCTGACATCATATGCGGTTCCAGTACAAACGGAAGAAATTTTTGGAAGGTACAAGGCACAGCTAAAACGTACGGCGAGTGGCGAAAGGAACAACTGGATGAATGAATCCGCTAGACAAGAGTAGAGCCGTTTACTCACGATGTAGATGATGCGGAATGTCTTTCGGCAACGAATGTCCTAGCTCTTGATGCCTGCGACATTCGAAAAGATGTTGAACTCTGAGGTATTGCTCAGGCAGAAAGGGACCGGGTCTGCTCGATAGAAAGTTTTCTTGACCAGGTCGAATACGTGTCCCAATCCAAATGAAGAGGGACTCGCTGTTCGAAATGGGTACTTAGCAAGCTCCACGACGTACTTCATGTGGCCGAACAAAGCGACTTCGGCAACGATTCGCCCTCGCTGTTCCGAGACCCGAATGAAGTGGAATGGAATATGTGATCTGTGTTCCTGACCTTTCATGGCGATACTATATCTGGTGGCAACTACGGGTGTCTTGCCCGAGTCCGAGAGAATAAAATCTCGAATGGCCCGAAACTCGTCTTCATATAAGATGTCGTAAAGTCCAGATTTGATGGTGCAATATGCGAAATAGTTGAACGCGATTTTCGCGATGACACGCATAATTTCTCGATCTAGCCGTCCTTCAAACTCGCAATCGAAATGTCCATCGCAATTTAGATCCAGGCGTTCTTGTTGAAGCTCCTTATAATCGATGCCACGGTTACGCAACTCCGCAATCAGCTCGCCCAGTTGTTCATCACCCTTGGCAAAGACGCAAATTGACTCTCTTTCTTCTCCAGTCCAATTTATACGGTTAGCGAAGCCTTTC
Source organism: Candidatus Melainabacteria bacterium (assembly GCA_003963305.1). Classification (NCBI taxonomy): domain Bacteria; kingdom Bacillati; phylum Candidatus Melainabacteria; species Candidatus Melainabacteria bacterium. The sequence goes on from RXJR01000026.1 coordinate 90,742, forward strand.
GCATCCTTTAGCCCTTTCAAAAAGAGAACCTGGCTGTAACCGTTTTTCCCGTGTATCACGACCTGCGGCGTAGGAATCGCATTGCCGGTTTCGGGATCAAGCGTAGGAAACATATCATCGAAAACCCGCTGCTCGCCTGTCATTCGGTTCTTGAATGTTAGGCGGTCGCGTCGAAAACGGATCGAGCTATCGCGGCGAAATTGGTATTGGGCGGCGATAAAACCTTCGAGGCTATCCTCCTTGAAGAAGGTTTCGAGCTTGCTAAATGTGTTATTGCATGCATCGCATACTTCAATCAAAATCAGAGACTTCGGTGTAAACGTTCCCATCGACTGCGGCATGACGTGCTCTCTTCCGTGGGAGGAGCTGTCGGATTGGAGACAATATATGCATCGCATCGGTCGTCGGTTCACTTATTTATTGTGCTGCGCCGTAAGAAGTCTTCGATCATGGAATCAGCTGATGCAGTTACGTAAGTCTCTACCGCTGGTCTGGATAGCTTATATAGCCACTCAAATTGCAGTAAGCAGCGAGAACGATGATCAAACAACTCGTCTTGTAATCGACGAGATCGCTCCAACAACTCATCATCCGAAAGAACTTGGCAGTCATTCCAGAGCTGGTCGGAGTGGGCACGAAGCTCGTTGAGGCGGTTGATGCTTTCATTGTTAGCTCGGTTGTGTTTGACAATCAAGCACAGTGCAGGCAGCAGGGGCCCAACGAGTTTACTCAACCAGTCGAACACCGTCATGGCGCCAAGGGTGCCAATAACTGTGACCATTGCCACACTCAGCCCAAAAGCTATCCACAGCGCGGTGCCATAGCGTTCACGCAATCCGATGTCATAGCTACAGTTTGTTCTTTGACAGAGAATCCGCGCGGCCGTTAAAGGCAGCTTCTGCAAATTTCCAACGTACCAATCCTGCAAAGGTGGTGCTTTGACAGGATCGTACCGTCTGCTTGCTTTCGCTATTACCTCAGGCGGCTCGAAAGCTCCGGTGTGTAAGGGATTCGGCGGAAGCTCAAGGACGAAGCAATCAAATTGTTCTTGAACTCGCGCGGCTTGTTTTTGTTGATTCCCTGTCGTGAACGCTAGTGCCTCGTTGAGTATAGTGACAATCAATCCACTTCCGATAACGAACAAATTTGTTCCAGGCACTACGGCGATGATGGCTCCTAGAAGGGCGTTAGCGCTGGCAAGTGCAAGTTGCACGCCGAAGAGAAACTTCTCGTCGCGGTAAATTTGTCGTTGTGCAGCGAGGAGCTTCAGCGAAGAGTCTTCATTTTGCCGATGGCGAATAACATCGCCAGTTTGTGGAATATTAGCCATTTGTCGGAAACTCCTCGCCGAAGATTTGCTTCCAGAGCCGCATTGCTTTGTTGTGATCGGAAAGCGAATAGGACGCATACCAAGCCTCATAAGCTTTGTCCCGAGCTGTTGCTAAGCGCTTGAGGGCTTCCTGCCGGTTCCAATAATCCAAATAGTTGTCGGCGTAAGCATCTTCGTACCAAAGATTATTTTGAGTTAGCGTGTGCGCTTCTTTGAAAAACTGGTAGACATTCCACGGATAATCCGAGAAGGAACCTTGCAGAATCGTGAGGGCGAGCACTTCGATGTGATAAGACTGGAGATACTCGCTGTGGTGAAGGTTCCACCATTTGATCATTTTGACGATTCGTCTAAATTCAGAACCGAAGGTCTTTACGCGATCCGCAATTGCGTTTGCGTGTTTTCGCGGACGAGAAGTAATCCAAGTTTCGGTATTCATGTCGGGGACGCTGTAGTGAGAAACCGTTCCATCATCGTTCACTACGCGTGCTACCGGAACAATGTCAACGTTTGGCCATGATTTATAGTGCAACGTCACAGCTTGCCCGTTTTTACGAACGTTGGTTTTTGATTCCGCCAAGGAGTCTCGGACGGACTGCAACACCTCGGACGGCTTCCGATCTTTTATATGCTTGCCATAATGCAATACCACCATCACATCCGCATCGCAATGTGGTTTGCGCAGAGCCGTGAACTTCGGAATCGATCCTGTCGCGAACGCGTCGAGGATTTCAAAGTCTTTCGCAAGCAGGTCTACAATGTGATCTTTACGCGTATTGCATACGTCGCGTTGATCGCCTGTTAGCGTGATGGCGTCATAGAATTTCTGGAAGGCGGAATGGACATTCTGTAGGGCGCGCGTCTCGTAGCCATAGCCCAATCGCTGAAAACTGTTTTGATTTGAGTACATTTTGGTCCCTCACTGGGATGGGCAATCTTGCGTAGGGGAGGGTTGCTCGCAAGAAGACCCGGTGTGCAATACGACAAGTCTATTCAGGCTTTCCCTAATGGTCAAAGCGCTGAAAGCCCCTGATCATGCCAATTTTGGGCCGGTGATCGTATATCGACATGATGATCGGGATGCGGTTCGCCGGGTGGATTTTTGTATATCGAAAACGATCTTTTTAAAAATGTTGCAGACATAGTTTGCGGTTCCCTGTAACTGAGAACTGGTAAAAGCCTTCCAACCAGACAAACGTATGGTACTCTTTTCATCCGAATATGTCAAATGCTGGAAGCGGGACACAAGCATCAGAGATGCTCGTGCCCCGAGGTTCGCACTAGTTGATGATGATGGACCGATCTACAGCCGCTTGGATCGCCATTGAAAGCGAGGTTATGATCGAGTCGCATGCCGCGTAGTTAGCGCCTTCCACTGTGGGCCTGAAGTCCATCAGGATGGTCGTGGTTCCGCGTTCTGTTGATTGCACTTGTATATCGACTGCCAGGAAGCGTTGTAACCGCTCTTTTCGTGTGTGAATCTGTCCGCGCGCATCACCTTCGAATCTTGTGAATTCATCAGTGAAGCGAAGATTCGCAGTGATTCTACCGGTCTGTGTATCAGCTGTTACCACGTGCCACTTGTCTCCGTAGTTGTAGGAGATCTCGGCGAGAATATCGCGGATTTTGGCGAATGCGATTTTTGCTGGAACGCGGTATTCTCGCGGTTGAGGATGAAGAAATTTCGCACGCTCTTCGCATGCGGCTTTGAAGATCGGAATTGCGGCGAGGGCTCCGAGAATGAGTCCGGGCATTATTCCAGCACCTGCGTCATGCGAAGCTTCGCCGATGAGCGCTCCGGTGAGAAGGAACACGAATGTTCCGACAATGATTGCTACGAGGGCCATACGTCATCTACCTCCGGTGAGTCTTGTTGTTGAAATTGATTGGTGTTGTCTTCGTTTACGCGTTCTTGCGCGGTACGTTGATTGAAGTTCCGCTTCTTATCGTTGCGGTTGCGCTCACGGCTTCGGTTCTTTCCTTCGGGCTTGCTTTCTTCCTTCGGTTGACTGGTATCCGGTCGATCAGTTCGTCCACGCTGTCGAATCGATTCTAATATTTCGTGTGGTGGTCGTTCTGGCGGCGGATACGCCAGCGCATACTGATAGGCTGTTGGCGATGTGAGTGCGATTTTGAGCGGCCAGGTGTCGTTGGTGAAAGCGATAACTTCGCCGCTCAGGTTGATTAGTTCATCCGGCGTTGCAAGCGATCTTCCTTGTATAAATTCCTGTACTCGCCCGGTATCGCTGACGGTTACTTCTTCGATTGTCGTTCTTCCTAACGCTTCGCTTAGTGCGCGGGCTTCTCGGAAGTTCTTCTGTCGGAAATAGATTTGCGTTGCCGGTTGATCGAATATGATTTGTGCCTCCTTTTGTGAGTACACTCGTTCGAGCTGGAAATAGTTTTGAAATCCGAGCACGAGACTTAGCTTGGCTTTTCTGACAATTGATAGAACATTCGCAATGTTTGCGATCTTTCCGAAGTTTGTGAATTCATCGAGGAAGAGAGATGTTGGATATCTCATCGTCGATTTGCTATCGAGTAGATAGTCGAGCAGGAAATTTATCAGGAGCGAGCCGATTAGCTTGCTATCTCTGGAACGGCTAGGTACGGCGATGTAGAAGGTGAAGAGTTGTTTCTTCAGTGCTTCAAAATCTACGTCCGTTGTTTCGGTTAGTGCGACGAGTTGATCCGTTATCCATGGATTCAACTTTGTCATTAGCCCCGATAAGACCCCGAATCGGAAGTTCTCGGAGGTTGACCCCAGCCATCCCTCAAACTCCATTTGTGCGAGCGCTGAAGGGCTTCTGGCGAGTTCCTGGCGGACCTTGCTCACTCCCGATAACAACAGCCATCTCAGGGCGCCGATGTGGCCTCTTTCTGGATCGGTTGCCGCCGCATGCAGTATCAGTGAAACGAGGAGTTGCTTCTCTGATCTATCCCATGTCGGATCGATTCGCGCTTCTTCACCGCTGCCATTCATGATGATTAGGTCGGCTAGTTTTTCAGCTTCCTTCGCTTTCTCCAGTTCTGGAGCCCATCTCACCCGGTCTACAGGGTTGATTCGCGTCGAGGACATATCGGCAGGATTGAATGAGTAGATAGTGTGACCTGCTTGCTTCCGCCATCCAGAAGTTAGTGTGTATAGCTCGCCCGCTTCATATCCCGGGGTTGCCTCAGTAACGATCATGTTGCTGCCGGTTCGCTCAATCAGATTCGGTATGAAGAAGCCTCGCGACTTTCCGACTCCTGTTCGACCGCAGACTATGGCGTGCGCATTTGTTACCAGTTCCGGTATCGAAATGAAATCACCTTTCTGAGTCTTCCCGACGATTAATCGTGTTGCCTCCGGTTTTGTTGTTATGTATCCGGCGCGGCGCAGTTGTATTTCGTCTCCCCATGCGGCTCCTCCATGCACCGTCGATTTTGCCTTTGTTGAGGACACATTAGTCGCTCGAATTGCATCAGCCTGAAGAGTTGCAATTACTTGTTTGCATCTCTGCCGGCAGTCTTCTTCAGTACCACCTCCTTGTCGTTCTGTAATTTCGATTTCGACTCGCGTGCCGACCATTGCGTCAGACCATCTGAGCACAACTCGGTACTCGTGCCTCCACCAGTCTCGTCCCACTTTTTCATCGAGCCTTTCGACTGCGAGAATTTGATCGAGCTGTTTGCTGGCTCGTGAGACGTTGTAGCCGAGCCTGTCGAGCACGTTGACTGCCAGGACAGGTAAATCTTTGGGCGCTGCATTAACAACGCCAACATCCTTTGCGGTTGTTTGCATTTGTAATTACTCCATGAAATCAAGATCGCGGTCGCGCTTTCTTTTCTCTACTTCGCGCTCCTTATGCGCATCTTTACGAGTGTTCTTGTTGTCTTCTATGGCATCATCAATCTGTTCGATGATTGCCTCGTCTGCTGCTTTAGCGTCTGGATTAGCGCGTCCTCGCTGTTTGGCTTCGACGTCGCGTTTAGCATCTTCAAGGTCGTCTCGGTTTTCTTTGAGGCGATCACGCTGATCTGTAAGCGGTATCCATCGTACGAGTTCTGCGGCGATTGCTGCTTCGGTCAGAAATAGGCTCATGATGGGGTTGCGCATCATTTCTTGTTGAAGGGGTGAAACATAACGGTTTGCATTTGGCGAGTTTCGCGCTTCTTCACGGGCGGTTGCCGATGCTTTTGCACTGTTCACTTGGCGTTGAATTTCGCCTGAGAATCGCGCCCGGTCTTTGCTGTCGATCCAGCTTGCCAGCCGTTTGTAATCCTCCTTCGGTAGCCTCAGCGATTTGTCGGTGTTCTCCATAAGATGGCGCCGGAGTCCGGTTAGTCGTTCGTATCCATCATTCTTTGAAAACCGTTGACCCAGATACTCGAAGGACTCTTTCTCATCTTGTGCTTGACTCTTGCTCCATTCACTGTGCGGCTCAAGCTGTTCGCGCACTATTTTTTTGTGCAGCCAGGGAAGTTCTTCGCCGTTTCGGATTCGCTCTTGTCGATCCCGTTCAAATTGCTGTTGCCTTTCCTTCTTTTGCTCCTTGTGTTTTTGTTGTCGCTCGAATTCCGCCACGCGGCAGTCTGAATATTGAGTTCGCTCCAAGTACCTGTCACCTAACTCCTTCATCAGGTCGTAGTCTTTCTTGTCGAATTTTACGAATCTGCCGTCCTTGTCTTTCGGCATCACCACTACATGCACGTGGCGATGATCAGTGTTGTTGTGCGTGACAGCAAACCATTCCAGGTCCAATCCCTTTTCCGAACCGAGCTGTTGCATCACCTCCCTTGTGAACTCTTTCGGATCGTTGGGACTGACTTCCGGTGACAGTGTTAGCTTATGGACGACCACGCCTTTGCCGTCATAGTCTCGAACCTTGTCTCGCATTTCTTTTGCATCCACGGAGTCCTCCGTGTCGGTGAACATTTCTCGACCGCCTTCCTCCAAGTCCTTTCCGGGGCGGTGCTGGATGTACTTTATGTGTCCGAGCGCGGCGCCGATTGCTAACGTGCGCGCTACCTTCAATTTGACTCCGCCACGTTGTTTGGCTTTCACCGATATATAGCTGTGGCGAACTATCATCATTGCCCGACAACCTTGTTCATTCTTTCTGCAATTGCTTTTTCATCGTCTTCAAGACGCTTTCGCATTTTGCCTTTGACGACGTTTGACGCGGCAACGAATCTCTCCTGCATCTTGTTCTCGACGTGGTTCTGCCAAGCCAGCTCGTATAGGGTGCCTGTTTGAGCGCCTTGCCGCGCGAGCATTCCGCAGATTCTGTCGGTCATGTTTTTGATGTTCTTGGATAATTCTGAATCTCGTCTGTCTCCTTTTAGCTTTTCGTAGTTCTCGATGTACCATCTGATCGCTTCCCTTGCGATAGATGATCTTGGTGATCGTTGTTCTCTGCTGATTGCTAACAACTTCTCAAAGTCATGTGATGAGATATAGGTCTCGATTTTTGACATTCGCCTTTTGGTCATAATTTCCTCCATGCGCGCTTAAGGCAGGACGCGTGATTGATTCGGGTCTGATGCATGGTGATTTGAGAGAAGCGAGCCCCTCGTGCATGGTGCTGAAGCCCCACGGGTGGTGGCATACGAGGAATTAACATACTCTCTTTATCTTGCCTTACCGTATGGTGAGACCAACGGTTCGGGCTCGCTTCGCTCGGTCATGTTTTGCGCGTCGCTGCCTGCTCCGCGCGGATGGTGTCATGATGGTTGATGATCATTGTTACCGTTTCTGCTATTGCGTTTGAGGTGCATCCATCTTTCGCTCGATATTTATCGATTGATGTTGCGTGAATTGATTAACATTGTGGAGATGGCTTGGATTGCCGAAACCACGAGGGTGCATGCCGCACGAAATAGCGTTACGATTAGCGTGCACAAAAGCTGAAGTAGTGTGCCAACAAGTTGTGAGACGATGTCGAAAAGCGGTTTCACTACCATTCCTGGATTGCCGCCAGCTATGCCGACGAGTAACATCAGCATGAAGACAGGTAGAAGAATCTGTTCCATGTTAGTTCTCCGATTTCTTTGCTTTAGGTGTTGAGTCGTGTTCAAAGTCCTGAAGATGTTCGAGGATGAAAGCGTCTAGATCGGCTTTTCTGTATCGAACTAAGCGGCCGATTTTGACGAAGGGCAGAGATCTACGTCCGGTGCATTTCCAGACCGCGAGTGTTTGTTCCGCAACTCCCAGATAGGCAGCGGCTTCTCTGCGCGTTAAAAGAATGGAGTTAGCTGCGCCCACTCCATACGGGGTGTGTTCATTGTTTTTCATTGGTCTGATCCTTTAAGTGTTTGCACGAGTACGGCGCACAGCGGATAAGTCGTGTACGCGCGTCGTGTGTAAGAAGAGAAAACTGATTGCAAAAACGCTCAAACCAATAAAATGATTTGAGCGCGAAATCGATATTTCATGTTGATGGTCCGACTAAGTCGCTGCAGCGCCATCAATTTCAGTGCACAATTCCATTGTAGCGTGCGGTTTCGATTTTCTGTCAATGGGGAGTTTTGCCGGGACCCGACCTGGGGAAAAGGATAGTTCAAACTGCGTCGGACGTTCCAGCACCACAGCAGAACTTCAACTTGGCTCCGCTAACACACGGACATTCCGAGTATCCATCGAGGGTCTGGAGAAGCCTCTTGTCGCGACCGTTTTTCGCAACCTTAATGGTTCGTACATGGTGTCGGATTAGAATTTGGCACATCCGTTGGACTTTAGCTAATTGTTCATTGAGCTCTTTGTCGCAAAGCTGCTCAAAATACGTGACGCAGTCCGCGACCACTAACAGCAACTCAGAGAAAACCGCTCCAAGATCGCGAAACAAGCCAATTGGGCTCTCCATGGCCATCTTCTTGTGGATCCATTTGACGCCATTGGCGTCCGTACGGTGAGTAGCTTCTGTTGTGAACGCGAACACAATGCCCACATTCGGATGGGCAAACTCAGAAAGCACTTCGTAAGCCCCACGCGCACCAGGGACCTTTTTATCGAGCTTATCGATGGGGGTCATTATGCGCATTTTGCTGGCGTCTCTATCCAAACGATTTGCCTCAGGACGATACTTTATGTCATTCTTCCGAATCAGTTCCTTTGGATTTTCGGCGAGCGCTTGCCAATCGACCATTGTTGCAAAAACGCGCTTGGCCAGCTGATCGGTGAGTTGCTCTTCGACTTTGACGGATTCTTCGAAATTCGTAGGCGTCGGATAGCTGTTGATTTCGAGTAGTGCCTGGTTGAAGTGTGCCACAATTTCAATAATGTTCCTGCAGCAGATTAAGGCAACGAAGAAATTTCCTTCGTCAATGCAATCCACGATAACGTGGAGTAATTGCCTGAGCGCCATTTGCCTTGTGGCGAGCAACTGCTTCAAAAGCCTTACCGGATCTCCTTTCGCATAAACAAAGGCTACACACCAGTCATTCAACAGGTCTGGTGGAATAGAGATGTCCTTGCGAAAAGTGCCCCCTTTGATGTCAATGAGATTGTGTGCGATTGCTGCATCCGTCGGCGCGTTCAGTTGCTGCTGCATTACGTGAGCGTGCGAATGCCCGTCGCTGGTCGGCTTATCCAGGCGTGAACCAGCTTCCCTTAAGGAATCGAGTGCATTTAGAAAGCCTTGCGCACTTTCTACAGTTGATAGGGCGGTTACAGGAGTCCTCGACTTATCTGGCATTTGATGTCCTCGGCGGAATCCACTCTAGATTCTAAAGGGCTCCCGTACCGGGCACCGGTTTATGAGAATGCACTAACGAATCGCAAGCTGACGAACTGGTTTTGCAGAAGTTCCCGGGGTTTTTCCTGTAGTTCAGATGCCTTCGAGTTGAGAAACTGTTATTGGTGGAACGAGGGGCATACCACTCGCCAAAAAGAAACGCCCCAGAAGTCGAGCACGCTTTCCAGTCGTTAGCGGCGCTTTGAGATGCGCCGACGGCTATTGAAAAGAGATGCAAGTCTCTGGAGGATCGAAAATTGGAAATTAAACTGACCTTGGTCACCAAGCGAAACCCTAAAGAAGTAAAAGGGTTTGATTCTACGGTCGGCGCCATTATTGACGCCGATAACAATCTCGTTTGTATCGTCCCCGTAACCCGAATGGATTGGGTTTACGATTGCCTATCGGCAAAGACGAAGACAGATCATCTATTTACCGTACTGTCAAGAATGACAGACGACGAGGTTAGGCTGTGCACCGGGTGCAAGCGCAATGCCGCCGAACCTAGAGAACAGCCAGTCAAAAGCGAATCCAAAGTGGTCCGCTTTCCACCAGTGAGACGTAAGACACCGCCCCTGGTGTCATAAGTCAGCAGCGCTAACAAGCGCTGTATCCGTCTCGCTCAACTAATCTTATTCCGTGCCGACTTCTGAGCGTTCCCACCAAGTTTTCTATAAAGTGTATAAGCAGCCCACCAGTTAGTTGGTGGGCTGCTTTGTGTTTCAGCTAATTGTTCAGGGCCACAAGTAGGCGCGTGTTTCACGCAAACTGCATAAGCCGTTGGAACTGACAATGATGTGGTCAATCACGTTTATGCCCATCAATTCACCAGCTTTGATGAGTGTGCGCGTAACATCGATATCTTCGTCGCTCGGTGTGAGCGAACCAGTTGGATGGTTATGCGCAACGATCATTGCGTGGGAGTTAGCCAGCAGTGCGGCTTTGAACACCTCGCGGGGATGCACAAGGCTGGATGATACGGTGCCATGCGAGACAACGTGGTATCCGATAACTTGATTCTTCGCATCAATATGGAATGCTACGAAATGCTCTTCCGAGTAGAATTTCAACGGCGCGACAAATTGTTCAAGATCAGCCGGTGTGCCGACAGAAACAGGCTTTCCGCCGGGCTCCTTGATGAGAGCCAAACGCATTTCAGGCACGATATATTTAAGATGTCGTTTCAAGGTGCGGCTATTCATGCTCTCCCCTCCATGGAATTCGGAAGCGAAGGCAAACAGAATGTACATGCTTGGCACGGTCTCAACTTATGCGCATCAGGCTGCAACTTGTGTACGCCGATTACGGCTGGGCAAGTAAATAGCGCCGGATGTTGAATTGGTTCGGCGTGGTGTCCACCGCGATGAACTGGAAAGGAGACAACTCCCCTTGCTTGCCGAAGTTGATCGATAGCTGGCAACACTTGCGAATCTAGCTGTTCTTCGGTTTCCTGCAGCAATGCGAGTTGCCATGCTCCTGGGCGCTGCGCATACGCAAGCAAACCAGATGCGAAGTTGTCGGAATCAATACTTAGCCACCCCTTGCAATTCGCGACTGATGCCAATTCAGTCATCGCATCGAGGATCTGCTGGTCGGTAAAACTTCTAGTGTAGAACCAGAACGAGCACAGCGGACGCTGCTCAACTGCGAGCAACCATGCGTTCACGTATTCCGGCGAATGGAAATCACCCTTATTCCGATATCGGAATAACGGAGAATATCCAGAGTTCCGGACTATTCCGACTTCCGAAATATCCTGATACGGAATGCCCGCAATGGCTTTGAAAGT
>RXJR01000026.1:101625-105255 GCA_003963305.1 Candidatus Melainabacteria bacterium
AGTGATCGTGCGACGCTGACGCGATGTCACATACATCCACTCGGCAAATACATGGACTCATATGCAAAGTATTTGCAGGACCGAGGCTACGACCAGAAAACCGGTCGGCGTAAGCTCCGCACTATCGCTCGGTTTAGTCCATGGCTGAAAAGACACGGAGTGCAAGTCAGGAATCTGAGTGTTGACGAAATACACAAATATCTGAGTATGAAAGTACGAAAGGGCAGACCACCCACCAAAGATGATGGCGTTGAGTTAAAGCAGTTTCTGGAATTTCTCCGAACTTTAGAAGCTGCTCCTCAGAGCACCAACGCACCCTCATCAGGAATGAAAATCGAAGACGTAGTCTTTAGTTTTGCCGTGTACTTGAAGCGAGAACGATCATTGTCTGCTGGTTCAGTGGTTCAGTACAAACGGTATGTGCAGCGGTTTGTCAGTGATATGGCACCGGATGGTAGATGCAATTTCTCGACTCTTCTTCCAGCTACGATTACAAGTTATGTGTGTAAGGCCGCTGCCAATCAATCGCGGAAAGATACGAAACTCATGACGAGTGCCCTACGGTCTTTCCTTCGCTTTGCGCGGTATCAAGCTTTTATCGAAACCGATCTTGCGGCTGCTGTACCAGCAGTGGCGAACTGGGCAGTTTCACTTCCGAAAGCCTTGCCAACTCATCAGGTCGAGCAGATTCTGTCCTCATGTGATCGCAAAACGATCATTGGAAAGAGGGATTTTGCAATTGTGCTTTTGCTTGCCCGACTAGGTCTGCGAGCAGGTGAAATTAGCTCTCTTCAGCTCGAAGACATTCACTGGGAAACAGGATGCATCTCGATTCACGGCAAGGGCAGCAATCTAACACAAATGCCACTCCCACCTGATGTTGGAAATGCTCTCTCGTCTTATTTGCTTTGCCGTCCCAAATCCTCAAGCCGCGCAGTTTTCCTGCGCACAATCAAACCGTTCATTGGCTTCTCTAATTCTTCCACCGTGAGCGGCATCGTCCAAAGTGCTTTTAGGCGAACAGGTCTGGATGCAGATAGCCAAGGTTCTCATCAGTTTCGTCATACTCTTGCAACGGAACTTCTTCGGAAAGGTTCGTCATTGCAGGAGATCGCCGAGCTGCTGCGACACCAGACTTTAGAATGCACGACTATCTACGCGAAAGTGGACTTTTCTTCATTGCGATCCGTTGGACTTCCTTGGCCAGGAGGTGCAGCAAAATGAACACGTTACAAGCAACAATGGAAGATTATTTTGCTGAAGTGCAGGCTGGTGTCCAGCTGCGCAAGGTTTTGCGGCGGTTCGTTCGTTTTCTTGAAAGAAAAGGTGCTACTACCGTTACAACAAAGCTCGCACTCGAGTTCATTAAAGAGTCTAAGGCCGTTCCTCTCGGGAAAGCGCGAAACATGAGCGCAGTGCGTGGGTTTGCACGCTTCCTAAGCGCAAAGGATCCGCTCACTGAGGTCCCTCCGTATGGGTTAATACCATATCCACCAATACTGGCACCAAAGACTGGCGACAATAGATCAACTCGGCAAGGATCAGGAGTACCGAATATGGTGGCTGCGATTAGCCCGTTGCGTTTAGCAATCCTGGAATATCTCACCTTACGAAGATCGCTAGGATTCAAACTACGCCTTGCTGGAAGGGGTTTGATTGATTTTGCAACATTCATGGAAGAGCGCGATGCAGACGTCGTGACGACCAAACTTGCATTGGAATGGGCGCAAAGACCATCTTCAGCCAAGCCAGAAACTTGGGCGCAAAGACTGGGATTCGTACGCGAGTTCGCACGCTACAGAATAGCCAGTGATTCGAGAACTGAGATACCAGAATGGGGGCTTCTCCCTTTTGGGAAGAAACGTGCTCGGCCATACCTCTTCACCGAACAAGAGGTAAAGGATTTACTCCAAGCCGCTCTTGAATTACCCGTTCATGGACATCCAGGCTTCCTCAAAAGACAGACCTATTACTGTCTTCTAGGTCTGCTCGCGGTGACAGGAATGAGAATCAGTGAGGCTCTTGGGCTAATGACCAGTGACGTGGACATGGATGCCGGTGTGCTTCTGGTCAGAGGAAGCAAGTTTGGACAATCTCGATATGTTCCGTTGCATCCATCCGTGCTGCCAGTGCTGCGCTCGTATCTTAGGTTTCGCAATAAATACTTGAAAACGCATGGCCGACTATCCGACTATTTCTTCACCAAATACGGTGGCGGCCAAATTGATCAGTCCGATGTGAATAGAACGTTCCACAAACTATGTCGAATGATTGATCTAAATGGAGGAAAACTAGGACCAAGAATTCACGATCTCAGGCACAGGTTTGCCATTGAAACATTACTGTGCTGGTATCGAAACGGCGAAAAAATCGAACAAAAACTACCTCAACTCTCGACATATCTTGGACACGTGAAAGTTAAAGACACCTACTGGTATCTCACAGCTTGCCCTGAACTCATGGGTGAAGCAGCTCGGCTACTGGAAAACCGTTGGGAGGATAGCTTATGAAAACAAGTCCAACATTTGCAGTCTTGGTCGAAAAGTTCTTTATCGAACGACTAATGAAACAGCGCCAGGCGAGTCCACATACGATCAAATCGTATCGAGATACATTCCGGCTGCTGCTCGCATTCACGCAAAAGCGGCTGAACAAGTCGCCTTCACGACTGGAGCTTTCGGAAATTGATGCACCACTAATTGCAGAATTTCTTGAATCTCTGGAAAAAGAGCGCGGAACATCCGCTCGTAGTCGAAATTTGCGATTAACTGCGCTGAGATCTTTCTTCCGGTATGTTGCAATGGAATCGCCGGCTAATTCGGGACAGATTCAAAGAATTCTGGCAATTCCGTCCAAACGGCATGAAAAGGCTCTGATCAGTTACTTGACACAATCTGAAGTAGCAGCATTGCTCGCTTCGCCTCAGCAAGAAACTTGGCTTGGTCGCCGTGACTATGCTCTGCTTCTGGTTGCAGTGCATACAGGTTTACGCTTGTCTGAACTTCGAGGATTGCAACACAAGGATATTGTGTTCGGCTCAGGAGCACATATTCGCGTGACTGGAAAAGGTCGAAAGGAACGATGTACTCCTCTGACGAAACAGACCGCATTGGTTCTAAAAGCATGGTTGCAGGAATTGCTCTACAAAGGTACCGATTTTGTATTTCCGAACGCACGCGGCGGGCAGCTGAGCGCAGACGGCATTCAATATATTCTTGGAAAGCATTCTGTGGCCGCCAGCGAACATTGCCCATCCCTATCAGAGAAGCGTGTTACAGCCCATGTGCTGCGACATACCACGGCCATGGAACTTTTACAATCTGGAGTCGATCGCGCATTGATTGCTCTTTGGCTTGGCCATGAGTCGGTTGAAACAACACAGATTTATCTCCATGCCAATCTGGCCTTAAAGGAGAAGCTCCTTTTACAAATGGCTCCGCCTGAAGGACAGGTCGGCCGTTATCAACCCGATGATGAGCTCCTGAAATTTCTAACGACACTCTAGTTCAAGACTTTTCAGAGCTACCAACGCTCGGAACTATGCCGAGCTTCCTTTTCGTGCAAACTAGTGCATGGCACTGTTTCATTGCGCTCCTCCGAGTTACTCGGAATAGTCCGGAACTCTGGATA
>RXJR01000026.1:105305-131377 GCA_003963305.1 Candidatus Melainabacteria bacterium
TTTTGGTTCTACACTCGCAGCTTTGCTGAACCTGAGTTGTTTGAGTCTCTGACCCGTTTGGCTGCGTTGCCGAATTGTCAGGGCTTGCTATCGATCGACTCTGATAACTTTGAGCAGGCGATTTTAGCGAAATGTATGTCGCCAGCCGGAGTCTGGAATATGGCACTTTTGCAAGATTCTGATCTGGATTCCGCGCTAGTTCCAGCACTCTCGGCAATTGAGGATAACGTAAACATCGTCAACTTTCCGTATCACCGCAATGGCAGGCACGTGGCTCCGGTGCGCAGTAATCTCCTCACTAATTGTCCTGCAGTCGTTGGTGGTTTGGAACTCAAAGCGAGCAAAGATGTTGTCCGCCCATGCCAGTTATGCAGCTTTTGTCTGCCATAGCTTGTTTTGTTGCAACTTCTACATTTGGCTTAAGCAGCTGTTCGCAACTTGTCTTGTTCGGTTTCTCATTAGGCAAGTAAGACGGTTTGATTTTCTGGCGCGTTGATTAAGCTATGCCTTACCGATTTTTGGTCGAGCTCACAGGACTCAATTGCAAAGGAAGCTCACTGTTCGTACGGCAATTGAGTTTGACTGAGCGGAATACTGGCACAGAGAGGGCTCTGCGATTCTTCAACTAGCTCGCTCAATCTTGACTGCGCAAAAGCTGCTTCTACGGTTGCTGTTGCTTGGGAGAGTCGCTTGTGCAGTGGGCAAAGGTTGAAACCATGTGAATCAATGCCAAGCGGGCAAGACGTAAGTCGCTCTATTGGATCTACAGCGTTAACTACATCCAGAATTGATATCTCACTTGATGGCTTTGCTAGTACAAAGCCACCCCCAATACCTCTTTGAGAGTGAACCAATCTGCCTTTAACTAATTGCTGCATGATCTTGCTGAGGTAGCCCGGCGGCACTTTTGTTGTTTCAGCGATTTCTTGCCCTGTGGCTGCTGAGCTGCGCATGGCTAGAAAAACCATCGCTCGTAATGCGTATTCTGCGGTTTGCGAAATCATTGTGGACCTTTGTAAACAAATGTACCTTTATATACACAATACCATAAAACGGACCGTTCCGGCGTTGACGAGGCTGGTTGGAGTGCTATTATGGACATATAGGTACATTTGTTGATAATAGCGGGGATAGGACCATGAAATTCATATGCACGCTCTGTAATTACATCCTTGAAGAAGAAAAAGGATTGCCTGAAGCTGGAATAAAACCTGGCGCCAAATTTGAGCAATTAAGCGAAGATTGGCACTGCCCCAATTGCGCTGCAGCAAAAGAATTTTTTCAAAGCTGCTCTTGTGTGTCGCTGCCGATATTTGAAGCAACCAAAGTCAAACCAGTTGAACCTCTACGACAGGCTGTCTAAGCCTAGGTTCAGGAGGGATTAATCATGCAAAATTTCAAACGAGAATCAGTCGGCATGATAGTTGCCGAGCAACCGCTTCGCGCAGCTGTTTTTGACCGTTTTGGCATCGACTTTTGTTGTGGCGGAAAACAAACTCTGGAAGAAGCCTGTGCAAAGATTGCCGCAAGTCCAGAGTCCGTTATCGCCGAGCTTTGCAAGAACGATGAAATGTCAGTTGCCGGCGGCAACTCTTCGGAAAACTGGCTAAATGCCAGCATGACTGTTTTAGCCGATCATATCGAGCAAACACATCATGCTTATTTGAAGGAAGAATTGCCACGACTGAAAGTACTGGCCGACAAAGTTGCGCGTGTCCATGGACTTAAGGAACCGCGACTGACCAAGGTTGCATCAGTATTTTCGCAAATGAAAGATGAGCTTTTAGCGCACGCCCAAAAAGAGGAGGTCATTCTCTTTCCGTTTATTCGCAGGCTCGATCAAGGTTCCACAAAGGGCAGACCGCCATTTGGGACCGTCGATAACCCTGTTAGGTGTTTGGAATCCGAGCACAAAGATGCAGGGGATGCCCTTCTTGAGCTTCGAAAATTAACTGATAACTACACCCCGGCAGAGAACGCTTGCGCAAGTTGGGTGGCATTGTTAGCCGGGCTTGCGCATCTGGACCAGGATCTCAGGACACATATACACAAGGAAAGCACCATTCTATTTCCAAAGGCAATAGAAACGGAGCGCCATCTTGCCACTACAAGTTAAACACAATAAGCACAAGAGCCAATTTTTTGATTGCTAACTAATGGGAAAAGAGGAGTTCGATCATGTCGTTAAATACTGCACTATTGAGAGAAACTTTTGAGCGTGCCAAAGCCGAAAACGGTGGAATAGAGTCGCTTGGAATGAGCTTTTATAAGAGGTTGTTTGAAAAATATCCATCTGTAAAACCTCTCTTTCATACACCGCCTGAAGAACAGCATAAAAAGCTGATGGCGTCGCTGGGCTCTATTGTCGCCGGAGTAGAGCGTCCAGAGCGGCTTTTGCCGTATTTGCATGCTATGGGAATCAGGCACCTTAAATACAAAACCGAGAATGCTCATTACGGCGCCGTTGGCGAGAACCTGATGGCTGTTTTGGCAGACCACTTGAGTAAGGAAGGTGAGTGGACTCAAGCAATGGCTGATACTTGGCAGGCTGCTATCGGCGTGGTGGCAAAAACAATGATTGAGGCATCGGATAACCCGGAAGCTTTCAAGGATGAATTGATCGAACACGGTTACGAGCTGGACGGATTCAAAAGAGGTGACCCAGCCCCATGGATTGAAAGAACGACGATGTCGAACTAACTGACAACAAAGGCGTGACCGATATCAATAAACCCTTGTTAATATAGTGCGAGCCCAACTGGCGCCCGTTATGAGGTGAATATGTCCTGGAGATGGAAACTGTCTGTACTTTTGGTCTTGATTGCTGGATTTTCTACGCTTATTTTTATGGGCCACGAGACTAGCAATCAAGCACCTCCCATACCGGAACGCGTAGTTGATTCGAGCGGAAAAGTCTTGTTTCTCAGCAACGACATCATGGCTGGCCAGGGCGTCTTTCAAAAATACGGGCTCATGGATGTCGGTTCCTTCTTCGGCCACGGCGCCTACAATGGCGTCGACTTTTCTGCCGACTATCTGCATCGAGAGGCTGTCATAGCCCTCGATTACTTGGCGCAGAGCAAATTCAAAAAGAATTTCGACCAACTCGATGCCAGTGCCCAGGGCCAACTACTGGCGCGAGTTCACAAAGACTTTAAGGAGAACAGGTACAACCCAGAGACAAAAACACTGACTCTGACAGAAGAGCAAGCAGTTTCTTATCAGAAATTGATACCGCATTATGACACCGAGTTTGGTGCTGGAAATAAATTGCCTTTGCCACCGGACTATATCAAAGACAAAACTGAACGCTTGCAACTGACTCGCTTCTTTGCTTGGGGCGCCTGGGTATGCTCTACACAGCGCCCCGGAAAAGACTATACGTATACAAATAACTGGCCTCCTGATGCCGCTGCCGGAAACGCTCCTAATTGGCAAATCTTCTTTTGGAGCGCCATGAGTTTGATCATGCTGGTTGGCGGGATAGGCTTGACACAATTTCTTTTGAGCGCCTTCCCTGGCCTGGGTTGGGCTCCTGACGGCTCTGGCGAAATGGTCGACGCTGTAAAAACATACAGACCGTTTCGGTCGCAAACGTCTCTCTATCCGTACTTCGTTGTCGTTGTTTTGCTCTTCTTGTTTCAAACTGCATTTGGCGTAGTAACAGCTCACTACATTGTCGAGCAAGGTTTTTACGGTTTTGATATACGCAGCATCTTTCCATACAGCATTACCAGGAGCTGGCATCTTCAACTTTCAATCTTCTGGATAGCGACTGCCTGGTTGGCTGCGGGAATGTTCATGGCACCGATGCTTTCAAAGCATGAACCCAAGGGACAACATTGGTTGGTGAAGATCCTCTTTGTTGCAATTTTAATCGTTGCCGTAGGCAGTATCTGCGGTGAATGGCTCGGCGTAAAGAATATGCTTGGCAGTTTGTGGTTTTGGTTTGGCCACCAGGGCTGGGAATACCTGGAACTGGGGCGGTTCTGGCAGGCGCTGCTTACCCTAGGTATGCTTATCTGGGCGGTCATTGTATTTCGCAGTATCGCTCCGCTCCTCAAAGGAAAAGATCACGGAAGCCTTCCTTACATGCTGCTTTACGGTGTTCTGGCTATTCCATTGTTTTTCAGTTTCGGCATGATGTATCACCCTGGCACGAATTTTGCAGTCGCGGATTTCTGGCGCTGGTGGGTTGTCCACCTCTGGGTGGAAGGTATTTTTGAACTGTACACAACAATTATTGTTGCGTATTTCTTTTGCAGTCTCGGCATGGTATCCGAGAAATCGGCTCTATCTGTGATTTATGTCGATATTATCTTGTATCTGGGCAGCGGAATTGTCGGCATTGGCCACCACTATTACTGGACCGCGCAGCCTGCTATCAACATGGCTCTTGGCTCAATGATATCGGCCCTGGAAGTGGTGCCATTAACTTTGCTCACTATGGATGCCTGGAAATTCGTGCATCTGGCCAAGGTTGAAGGCTCCATCAAGAATTTTTCTCACTATTGGGCGATGATGTTTCTCATTGCCGTTGGATTCTGGAACTTTTTGGGCGCCGGCGTTTTCGGCTTCCTCATCAATACACCGATCGTCAGCTATTATGAGCACGCTACTTATCTAACTTCAAATCATGGACACGCTGCTTTGATGGGCGTCTATGGCATGCTTTCGGTGGCGGCGATTCTTTTTAGCACAAGGTACTTGATGGAAGACAGCGCCTGGAACAACAAACTGGCAGCTATTTCATTCTGGGGTCTCAATATTGGCCTCATGCTGATGCTTGTGCTGAATATTTTCCCCGCAGGTATTATTCAGATGATCGCCAGCTACCAGCATGGATTTTGGTTCGCAAGGAGCCCTGAATTCGTGCATTCGAACCTGTTCCAGGTATTCACCTGGCTGCGTGTAGCTGGAGATCTCATATTTGTTTTGGCCGGCGTTTTTCCTTTGGTATATCTGGTGCTCAAAGGAATGTTCCACCTACGTAAAGCCGCTGACACAGCAAAGGGCGAAGTTTAAGAATAGAGGTAGGCTCAATGTCAAAGCTAAATAACCGTCCAGAAATTCCAACCGGACCCATTGTTAGCCTGGTTTACCGGGTTGTCCCAGCCCAGCGTGCGGAATTGATCTCATTTCTGCAAGAAGCACTGCCGTTTTACGAGCAGCCCGGAGGTATACGGATTGGACTTTATGAAGCCGCAGATGAGCCCGGCTTTTTTCAGGAATTAGTTGCATACGATACCGAGGCATCGTATGAGGCAGATCAACAGCGAGTTGAGGAAGATCCGGAGATAAAAAAGTACTTGAAAAATGGCATTCATTCATTGACGGCCCTCTTGAAGTGCGATGCATGAAGCCGGTAGTGTTGGAACGAAAACAGAAGTAAGCGTGCACCCGTAGCTGATTTTACCGGATCATTTGGCGTAAAATTCAAGGAAGCCACATCCCGTGCAACGATACGTTGTTATCTTTTTTGATTCATTTATTTTCGCCCCGGACCAAAAACTACCTTCTGGCGGTCCTTTAGACCAATGGCTCACATTGTCTTTAGCGCCATGATTTACAGTAAATCCAATCTCCATAGATTCTTTGCACTTTGGACAACTTGATGGAACTTGCGAATGGTAATCAACAGTCAATTTCCTGCTTCTCCAGAAATAGACAAAATTGTAGAGGATAGTTCAGTAGCTTTCCAGATGACTTCCCGGCAGTTAAACATTGGCCGATTCTGGAATTTAGAAATGCGAACAATCTTTTGAAGCCGAACACAAGCCTATCTTAGCCACTTAGAAAGTATGTCTTGCACTTCTACTCCTGAGCAATCTTTGTTCAAATAATCATCTAAGTTCGCTGCTAAGCATGCCGCGTTCATCTCCTCATCATCGTTACTGGCAGACATGCAAATGATGGGAATTCGAATTTTTGCATCCTTCTCGAGCTCGCGGATTACTGCAGTGCATTCAAAGCCGTTCATTTCAGGCATGTTGTAATCCATGATGATTGCTGCATAATGACCAGTTTTATATAACTCAATAGCTTCGACGCCGCTTGCTGCCTCATCAACTTTATAACCCAAAGATTCAAGCAAAAGCGTGGTTCCCGACCGTACGATCGGCATATCGTCTACTACTAGAATTTTCAGTTCGTTCAATGAAGTAATGAAGTTAAGTTAGATGAGGGGATGCAAAGGATAATTGTAGACGGTGTTTTTCAAGAAAGCGTGCTTTGTTTGTCGATATTCTAAAAATATCAATATAGTCATGAGATGCGCAGTCTCAAAAACTGCGATATGAGCTGAAATCCGAAATCTTGCAAGCTCTTTGGGCCATTGAGTATGACGTAAACATCGTCAATTTTCCCTATAACCATGTGGCTCCAGTGCGTAGTAGTCTTCTCACTAATTGTCCTGCAGTCGTCGGTGGTTTGGAACTGAAAGCGAGTAAGGATGTTGTCCGCTCATGCCAGTCTTGCAGCTTTTGTCTGCCCTAATTTGTCTAATTGCATCTTTTGCACTTGGCTTTAGTGCTGGTTGCATTATGTTTTGTCCGGCGTCTGATTCTGGTTGTGCTTATTCTTTGTTGTGCTTTGTTCTGTTTGTGCGCTTTGATTTCACTTCGCTTCGTGGATTAGCGATGTCGATTTCTTTGGTTGCCTTGGTCGCTGTTCTTCCTGGGCTTGGATTGACTATCGGTCGATGTTTGCCCGCTTTTAAGTGCTTCTGTTTCTGTCCGCCGGCGCCGGCGAGCTCGGAGCTACGACACGCACCATATTTGGTGTTTTTTTGTTTTGTCCGATTTCTCCTCCAGGGCTGTGTAAAACAAGTGCGAATGCTGGCACAACTTGAATCTCGCGCAATGGCAAACCTCTTCGAGGCGCTGCGCGACCATGCACGAGATTCAAGCCGCGCTTTTGGGGCTGCACTTAAACACAGCACTGGAGGTGCATCTCATGAACAATCAAATCACCCTTGTAGGCAAAGTCGGCGCAGAACCAACCTCTGTAACCTTCACCGATTCGGATAACAAACTGGCGAAGTTCTCTATTGCGGTAGCCGAATACTCATCCAAACAAGACAATCCCGACCCCATGTGGATCGATGTCGACGCCTGGGGCAACTTAGCTGAACGCGTTCTCGATTACATCACCAAAGGACGCGAAGTCATCATCAGCGGGCGTCTCACCATCGTTAAATACAACAAGGAAATCAACGGCGTAACCGTCAAGATGACGAAGCCGGTCGTCAAATTGTCTGGTTTCCACCTCTGTGGTCCTAAGCCAAAAACTGAAGAAGAATCTGCTTCCCAACGCTCCTCGGGCAGAAAACGAAACGCTGCCTAACCTTACTGGGCGGGGCTTCTGCCCCGCCCTTTCCTGGCTTTTAATCCTCACTACTTTGGAGAATTTGCGATGAAATCTAAAAATCTACTGGCGCCGGAAGTCGAGGAAACACTGACTCTGACTCGTGAAGAGTGGGAAATTCTTGACATGGCTTTGTGCGGCTATATTGCTCTTTGCTCTCTGAAAGCCGCTCCACCAAAGAAGGAGAACGTTCAGTCGATTCTGCGCCGCATAAGAAGTCTTTGGTTTGAGGACCGTCATGAGCGCCGTGTGACTGGTTATTGTCGCGTCTGCGGATGCTATGGCTCGGATTGCACTGGTCGCCAGAGACCACGAAAGTAATTAGTTCTAGGGCTGGTTTTCCAGCCCTTGTTTTTTCGACTGTGGGATTACACATACCGTTTGCTCGATTCCACCGTTACTTTTGTTAGTGGTGCGTTGGAGATGGCGATCTATGGCTTCGGACGATGAATTTATAAACCCGGTTGAGTCAGCTCTTTTGAGTGACCTCGTCGACCTCTATATCTGTGATTTAGCAAGGCATGGACATTTGCCTGGGCATTCAGGATGTATTGCTTGTTTCAAGGAAGAAATAGTAACTGCTATTTTGCG
Organism: Candidatus Melainabacteria bacterium; assembly: GCA_003963305.1. Lineage (NCBI taxonomy): Bacteria > Bacillati > Candidatus Melainabacteria > Candidatus Melainabacteria bacterium. Next base: position 113,262 of record RXJR01000026.1, read on the forward strand.
GTACAGAAACCTGGACGCGCTTACGCGCGTGGCTTGGCCAAGGCAATCTTCTACTTCGGCTTCTTGTGAATCTTTGAAGCCTCTTTTTGATTCTTCCGGTTCTTCCGAGTAGCAAGCTTTATTAACTTCAGGCTTCGTCGCCACTCTCTATTTCCGTCCGGCAAAACCTGCCCCGCACCGCAATTCGATGGTGACGGGCTGCTTGCTCCCTTCCCATGCCCGGCACATAAGCCTACACGCCGCCACCCGAGTTCAAGCCCGAGCCCTCCGGGTCGCTTCGCGAGGCTTGAACTCAGGTCCCATGGCTGGCGTGTTTCAGGCATGTGCTGCATGGGGTGCGCGCGCATCCCTGAATTGCGAAAGGCGAAGGACAGGAGGATATGCCGATGAATACAGTAACTAGCTTGAGTATGGGAGCCGGGGCGGTGGCGGGTGCTGGCGTTCAGGAGAAGAGCGCGAAAACGGCGGCAAAACCGAAAGCGCGGAGCGCTCGATCGCTCAAGAAGCAATTTAAATATCTTGTGCCGCAGTACAGGCTAATTCTGGTGAAAGAGCCGGGAGTGAAGCCCGCGCAAATTTCAGATCCGATCTCGTTTCATCACTTCGTGCAACCGCTTGCCCACTACTCAGAAGAGCATTTCATAGCTTTTCACCTTGACGCAAAATTTCAAGTAATCGGCTACCACGAAGTATCAAAAGGCACTTTGTCAGCCAGTCTTGTACATCCGCGCGAAGTCTTCAAAGCTGCTCTTTTGTCAAATGCTCACGCCATTATTGTGGCGCACAATCACCCGAGCGGCTCAACGGAGCCCAGCCGCGAAGACATCGAGACGACAAAGCAACTTATAAAAGCCGGCAAAATTATGGGCGTCGAAGTAGTCGATCACTGCATTGTCAGCTCTGAAGGCATGAATAGCCTGAGAGAAAACGAGCCACATCTATGGCTAACGTGATCCGCTAACTACTTTTGGCAAGTCCCAAGCCGCCGTACCTGGCGGCTTTTTACTGGTTGTGCGTCTTGGACGCTGACCTAAAGACCGCACGGGCTATGCCCGCTGAGGCTACCCGCCCTCCGCCCATTTATCTAGCCGCCTTCGGCAGTCGGTGCGCAGGCTGCCAGCCCGCTGGGGACGCCCACCCGCCACCCAGAGAAAAATTTGGGTGCAGAAATAGTGGAAATTTGACAAACCCAAACCGGTTTGGGTTATACTGTTCGAAGGGCGGATACAAAATCCCCGTATCTAGGAGTATTACAGCATGAATGACGACAAAAGGGAACTTAATTTAGATTGGGCAGAGGCTTCCCTAGCGCTTCATGCATTGCGTTTTTATATGCACGCAAAGGGAAACGAAGTAAGCTCAAATTCAAAGCACTTGGAGGCGAAGCTAGATAAGTTTCTGTGGGGCACTGACTTTGAAGTGAAAGAAGTAGAAAGTGTTGCGTCAATTCTTGGTTCTCGTGGCGGCACCAAGGGCGGTGCCTCTACTTCGGAAGCAAAACGAGCCGCCGCCGCAGCAAACGGAGCAAAAGGTGGGCGTCCGCCGAAGCCTAATCTGTTTATCAAATTTGCAAAATCAGTCTGGTATGAGCCGGACCCCAAGCTACTCAATGAACTTTATACACTCATCGGAAACAACACCTGGTTACCGGACGAGAAGGAAGACGAGAAAGAGGGACCGTATGTTCGTGTCCACGTTTCGGAGATTAGCGCGCGCCTTGAAAAAATGCTGAGCAGCTCGCTAAATGTCTTTGAGTGGGATGAGAAGGGGCTTTACAGATTCTGTCCCGAGCACGTTATAAACGCGGCTGTACAAATGCGTGCTTCCGAAAGTGAGGGAATGAAGTGCCAGACTTGCGGAAAGCAAGCGCATTTCATCTATTGAACCGATGAAATACACCAGGCAAACTCTGATCGACCAGATTGACCAGGGGCAAGAATTTGACTATCTCTTGTTCTACGGTCACAAGGTGAGTGCCGATGGTTCTGTCACCTGCCAGCTGTTTAAGCCAATGGTTTCCCGCCGAATTTGAGATTGATGGCATCAAATACCCAACGGCCGAGCATTTTATGATGGCTGAAAAGGCGCGCCTGTTTAATGATTCAGAGATGCTTGAGAGCATTCTGGCGTGCAAAACGCCGAAAGAAGCAAAGGCTTTCGGGCGAAAGGTGCAAAATTTCGAAGGTCAAATCTGGCAAAAACACTGTTCTGAAATCGTCGTTAAGGCGAACCTGGCTAAGTTTTCGAACAATCGCGCGATGGCTGATTGGTTGCTTCTGACGGCGCCTAAAGTACTCGTTGAAGCGAGTATGTGGGACAAAATCTGGGGAATCGGAGTGACTGCATCTGCGCCTGGCGCACGCGATCCAAAATTGTGGAAAGGGCAAAATCTGCTCGGTTTTGCACTTATGGAAGCACGCGATCGGTTGTTGAAAAGTTAGAATCGTGCAAATAAGCCGGTGATAGAATTTGCGTTCACCATATGAGAGCGGGAAGTTTCAGAAATTGGACTTCCCGCTCTTATTTGTGGTGCTTAAAAACTGTTTTTTTCGACTTAGCGCAGCTAACTGGATTTTGCACAGTTTTTCCACTATTTGTATGGGCGCACCATACGAAACGTGTGAGCCTGTCCACTTCGCGCGAGTTGGCCAGGCCAAGTTGTTAAACCGAAAATAAAGGCATTGTTGAGAAGTCTGGCTTTTGAAGAATGTTTCGCGATGTTGTTACACATCACTGGCTGTTTTCCCTTGAGAAAGATGGGCTATGTGAGCCATGTTTCATGGTGACTTTCATTTTCATCTCAAGCAGGCGGACTCTCAAAACAACCAGACGGCGCAGACCGAAGAGAACATTGTCTAAGCGATTCCATCGCTCGGGTTTTGCCACCTGTTTATAGATGCTGATGAATAGTCATTCCATCAATCAAGCCTTGAAAAAGGAAAACCTATGAAACAAAGAAAACGATGGCTAGGTCTAGCCTTCGCACCCTTCGCGCTAGCAATGTTTGCTTTGGCGCAACCCGCCCACGCGGCGGACTACACCGGCAATTGCGCTCTTATGCCCAATCACGTGACAGGTGATGCCAATGTTAACGACAGCGCCTGCATTATTAGCTCGGATCTAACAGTTGACGGCTCTCTCACTATCAACGCGACTTCTGTAGATGCGAAGAATATCAATGCCGGTGGCAACATCACAATCAACACCTCAAGCGGAAACATCAAAACTTTCCAGCTTATCAATGCCGCAGGTGACATTAAGGTTGCTTCCGGCACAGGAGACGTTGAAACACGAAAGATCTCCGCTGGTACTTCTGTCCAGGTAACGGCAGGACTGGCAGGTGGTGTCACAAGCAAAATTGTTGTGACCCAACCAATTGTTATCAACAAGACTCAAGACACTGAGGGACACGGTAACGTCATTCTTCGTGCGCGAGGCAATATCAGCACCTCCACCATTCGCACAGACGGAGAACTAGGGGCGGCGAGCCTCAAAGCTGGAGCCATCCAGATTGACTCCAATCTCGCCGGTGGAAGCACCGAATTTGTTATCGGTGGCTCCGGTGCTGCTAATGGCGTGAACGGCTCTATTATCACCCGCACCACCGTAGGCGGGGGTACTGACACCATTTACACATTCCATGGAGTACGAATCACTAACGGAGGATTCAACTCCACCGGCGGTATCACCGTAACAAGCATGGCAAACATTCAGGTAACGGCAACTCAATCGAGAGCCGGATGGATTGAGCTTAATGCTCAAAATGGCATTCTCAAATTGCCATCCGGCAAATTGAACGCCGAAGGCGCAAATCCTTTGGGTACTGACCCAGGCCCCTCGTATACTGGCGGCGCCATTTATCTGTTAGCCAAAGAAATTCAAACTGAATCCGGCGCCATCATCTCTGCGCGACAAGCTCCTGGAGCTACTCCGACATTGCATCAGATCGCTTTGGCAACGGAAACGGTCACGCTCAAGGGTGAGAATGGTCTCCGCATTCTGAACGACGGTGATGGTGTTCCGGAATCATTTGGCACAATTATGGTGCCACAGTTCGGCTTGACACCCACCAGTAATAACAGCCTAAACGATCTCAAGTGGGGCTTCCTTGGCGATCTGAGTCTTTCTACTCACAAGACACTTCTAGTGAATGGCATCTCCGACCGTTCGCCTTTCCGCTTAAGTTCTGATGGAAGCAACCAGGGGGTAGCGATTTCTGGCTATCCTCTAGCCTTCAAGACTGGCGTCTTGGATATCTCCGCAAGGGGAGCTGAAAATCACAAAATCAAATTGGGTTACTTTGGTGTTCCAGATGGCGGAAGTCTTGGAGTTCAAATTGACACCACTCTAACAGCGACTATCGACGCATCGGGCAAAGATGGCAACGGTGGTGTGCTTGATATCGCTGGTGACGGGTTCGATATTTTGCATACTCCATTGCTTAGACTGCTTGCTACAGGACCATCGAGCGGTGATGGAGACGGTGGCCAAGTCAAGATTAAGGTCAACGATATCACGCTCTCTTCGACTCCTGAAACCAAGGTTCAGATCGATGGCAGTGCAGCAACCGCTGGAAGCGGTAATGCAATTGTTTCCGAACTTTCTAGCGATGACCCGCAAGCCATTAAGATTGAAACTGCGGCTAATACAAGTTTGATTTTTGGTTCAGCCAAAGGGATGTTTTCACTACAGGCTAATGGTGGCTTTGTCGGTGGGAACGCAGGCGGCATCAAAGTAGAACTCGGCGGTGAAAATAGCAAAATCTCCATTCGTAATCACGAGCGAATCGTTCAGGCCGCAGCGCTGAATGAAGATGGCAATGCGGGAAAAATCCTTATCAGCGCGAAGGATGTGCCGATGCAGGCGCAGATAGGCACCAATAACACGGTACCTACTATCGTTGCGACCGGCGGAAGCAATTCCGGCGAGGGCGGTACAGTCGAAATACCGCACCTCCGGGCGGTTAATAACACTGCTCCAGATTCTGAAGAGATACTCGTAAATGTGGCTACGGCAATTAAGGTCGACGGCGCCCCGTCTCGTGATCCTAATATTTTTGATGGTCAAATCTCCATCAATGGCGTCGTTTGTCGTTAGCGGCATACACCTGACACCTATTGGTTCACATCAGCCTGGAACTGCGTTAATCCAGACTCGCCGACTTCTGAGGACTACTCAATCTATGATGGGGCCCAGTTGTTGAATGGGACTATGGCTACTCAATTGTCAAACACTCTTTCTGTGGACAACAAGAGAGTCCAGATTTACCTGATGCTCGATTCGAATGCCTTCCTCCGGTTTGTCGGAGGCAAGCAGCAGGAGTCTGCCTATGCCGCTGGCTATTCGCAAGTTCAGTCGCGCATGAGTGCCGTTTTTGTTCGTACAAGAGTGCCACAGTTTGACCCTACTAAGAGTGTCTTTCAGGCGCCAACGTATGGGATTCTCTCCGTTGAAGATGCGTACAATTCACCCACTATCAGAAAGGCAGCCATTATTCATGAATTGTCTCACCAGCTCGATTTCATTTGGGGACACCCAAGTGAAGGATTGTTTGCGTCGAAAAGACCGGACGCTTTCGCGCAATTGGATGCTGCGGATAGAACTACCATATGGTCTCCGCAAAGACTGAGTGATAACCCTAGTTCTTCGAACACGGGTATTATGCAAGGATTTGACACACACATTGCCGATACGATAGACAATCGGATCGGCCCTAACGCTATACCCAACCAGGTCAAGCATCTTGAGATGTTCGCACGAATTTTCACGCACCATTATCGCATCACGGATGGTATTACTTTCCAGCCTGAGCTTGATAATGCATATGACACTATGCAGGTTTTGAAAGATATCGTAGACCCGTTAATCGCTACTCCGCCGGCTCCAGTTAACTAGAGTTGGGAGTTCGGAGGGAGAGGAGTATTACCCCTCTCCCTCTTTCTTATTTGACGGATACCCATTTTGCCTCATGATTCCCGAGTCCACTGACTTTTATTTTGGAAGCGAAGCCTTTATCGAACTCAATCTCGATCTGACTTTTCTTCTCGCGATCGTTTAAATCCACAAACTCATACGTTCTAGTATTTTCTGATTTAGCAACGGGCCTGCCGTAAAACGAGTCGCAAAACGACGTTTTCATCTCTGTAACTTTTGGAATGCCTGTGTACTCACAATGTCTTCGGTCTGTTGCCATTGCAGGGTTTAAAACTGCTGCATCGTTTTCCCCAAAAGAAACTACAGCGACTATTCTCCTCGTTTTATCCCGAGGGCTGCCAAGGAAATAAACGCTGCCCTTCAACAGATTTTGTTCGAATTGTTCACCGCCTAACTTATTAACTAGTAAGGTGTTGGGATCTTGCTTAATTGGTTCATTCAGCACATATTCGATGCTTCTTGTTTCTTTCGCCGCATGACTCGCAGGCGAAAAACTGCACACAACTGTCATAGCCAAAAGAAATGACAGTTGTAATTTCCTTTCAAAGCCCATTTTGAGAACAACTATTTTCAATCCAGTACTCCTGGCTAACTCTCTACTTCCACTATAGCTGCAAAGACTGAAAAGCCTATACTGGCTTGAAAAAACTGGTTTTTTTTAATTCTTGTGTAAGCAGTTCTCGCGAAAAAGTTTTTGCGCTGGTGTACGACAGCACTTAGTATATTTGGAGTTCAGGATTTGCCAGTATTGGCGTTTTTACCGGTATATGGCGTGCCGAAGTGGGCTCATATGTTCAGTCAACCAACTAACTGACCGGTCAGCTAGTTGCAACGTGAGCAGCTACTGTTGTGTCACTAACTAGTTTCAGATTCTCTCAAGCAAGCTGGAGAATGCAGAAGTAGTATTGAGTTATGGATATGGTCTGGTCTCTAGCTTTACTCGTCGGCATATTACTCGCCTTGAATTACATGGCAGGGGGGCGGGCATCGACTATTTTGCGACCGACGACCCGACTGGTCGAAAACCTGCTCTCTTTTGCAGTTAAAGCGGTTTTGAGTTTGGCGGGGTCAATCTTGCGCCTCTGTGCGGGATCGGTGAAGCTGCCAAAATTCAAAGGCGAGAAAGACAATGGGCCAGCAGGGCCGCCGTCGCCCAGATGGAAGGATGATTGAATTGATTAGACACTGTTTGTGAGTCAATCTTGTTGATTTTTCGCCCAGTTGCCCTTAGTTTTGTGAGGTTTGTAATTTAATTCGTTCGTCATAGAGCTTTTTGTTAGCGTGCAATCTTTCGAATTCCAGCGGAATAGTAGCCGGATCTACTCTTTCTGTTGGAACTCGAAGAAATTCCGAAACCGCCTGCGGCGTAGGTGCAAAAGGCGCAGGGTCTTCTAGTCGGGCTTTTGCATCCAATGGTTTTGCTATGTCGCCACCGGCGAACTTCAACAAGACTGCTTTCTTCTCTCCATGAAAGACTTTATCGTTTGTCACGAAGAGTCCGCTTCCTGCTTGAACATGCGCCATGTATGCAAGCGTGTCACATTTTGGATTAAGCCATTTCCATTTCCAATTTCCCTTGGACTTGTCTGCTCCGACTTCAAACAGATGAAATTGAAAAGGTAGATTTGGCCACAGTACATTGTGAATCTCGGCTTCCAAAATTGTCCCGTTTTGCGTTGCGAAATAGCAATTGTCCAGATACGTTATGTCTAGATACGCGGGCGGAATAAGGATTACCGCGTTTCCTAATCCAAGCCGCTTGAGCCGTTCTTTGAAAAGACTGAAGTTGGGAGCCATAATTCCGTTTGGCTGTTTCTCAGACGCGCTGATTCCAACAACCCGAAGGACTATCTGGCCTGCCTCATGCATGGCAATCAGCTCACGAATCCCTTGAGCGTAGTCGCGCTCTTCGTCCAGCCCGATTATGCAGTTGGTGTCTATTGTGCAGTTTGGTTTTGGTGATAACGGCATACTACCTACTTTTGCAGCCTCAGACATCGAAATCGGCGATTTTTACATCACCGTATTTGTCCAATGTCACGAGTGTCTCAGCATCCCCTCTTTCAGCGCCGATTACCTTGCCCACAAACGAGTAGGTTCGCACTTTTGGCTGCGTCCATGTTTTGAGCTGGACTGCAATCGTAGAAAGCACTACGTCTTTCCACTGCCCTTCGTTTCTCAAGGCATCAAGTTCTTCGAAAGAATGATGTTCTGCTGGGATTGGTATTTTGAACCGGGTGTCATGGACAAAATTGAGATTGAATGTTTTCAGTCCACCTAATTTCAAGGACCCTGTTGGCTCGGGCTTAAAATCCGATGGCATCTGGTCTATTGCTTCCAAGCTTTGTTCGTCCTTGATGATTTCAGTCACCGCTAGCCCTACCTCCGCTAGCTCTTTCTCGATTGTGCTTACTCGTTTAAAGACTGTTCTAGGTGTCTTAGGTAGGGCGAGAAATCCGTACTGTAGATAGAAACCCATCGGATCTCGTGCTCCAGCGGCTATTTCATCCGCATTTGGTTGCTCGACATCAATAAGCATCACGGCTGAGGCTACTGTTGATGAGCCTTTGAGGCAATTCTTCTGTGCATCGACTAAAAGCAATTCGCCAAGCCTGGGTTTCTCACCGCTTTTAGAAAGTTCGTCTCGGTAGCGTTCATCTACCCCTAGTCTTCCTAGCAGAGTTGCGCCTATTAACGGGTAGCGAGGCACCTTTCTTTGAACGTTCTTCGGCAGGTCTTCGAATTTGACACTCATCGAAGAAAGTGTGTAGTAGCCTCGAATTTTCTTCTCGCCTTTTTCGGTCAGCACAAATACCATTGATGTCTTGCTGGACATGGCTCGGGCTGCCTGCTCTTTTATAAACCGTTGGATGCTCGGCAGGCTTGATGTGAATTCTGTGCAGTCATGCTCAGGTGCCCACGGTTGAATGTCAAATTCGATTGTCAAGGCTATCCCAGTTTCTCCCTGTACCGGCGAGCCGCTTCAATTGCCTTCTTGTTAGGCGCGGGTTCGTGCATGAACGCCTCGGCAAGGGCCATGCTGTCTTCAAGGCAAAGCTTCAAGACCATCTGTTGCTCGATTACCTGTGATGCCTGGCTAAGAGCTGCTGCCACGACAAAATCAGATACTGTGCGACCTTGTAGCTCGGCAGCCTTTTCTATCTGCGATTTTGCGGCTGGTGGCAAACGCAAATCTAGACGCTCTTTTTTTAGCTCGGCTGACATAATCCAGATCCTCTTGGCTTGTTTTCATTGTACGGTAAAAATCCGTACAAGGCAATAGCGATTTGACTCGGTTACGTGGTTGTTAAATTGAGCCTTTTGCTGCCTGCTATTTGCGCCTTCCTAAGCCGGAGCAGCGGTAAGCAGGTTGCCGAACTCTTCGGTTTTGACTGCCTTATTGTTCCTGAAATACAAGACTTGGGAATTCGGGCGGATGAGGACTTTGAACGCATCCCCATGGTTTTCCCATGTGATCATCAAGTCGCCATCTATGGTCACGCTGATCTTAGGGGCGCTTGCCTGGCTGTGAGTCTTGAGGATTTCGGTTCCTTTGGCTAGTGCTTCCGTCGTCGGTAGTACATCATCTTCATCGGCAAGTTCAATGGCTTCTTTCACGAGCTTAGCTAGGTGCTTGATTGCATCATCCACCCAGGGCGTTTTCTTCTGCTCTTTGTTGTTGACCATGTCTAAATTTCTTATCTACGTTTGCATCTTACCCAAAAGTGACTAAAGTGCCCAACCCGTGGGAAAAATCCCCTTTCTGCAACATTCCGACTATTACCTTTGCCGTGCTGGAAAGCCGAACGTCTGAGAAACCAGAGAGAAAATCCCTAGACTCCTCTTGCCTGAAAGGACCATGTCTGTGTGGGGTGCCTCCGGCACTTTCTAACATGGCACATCCGTGCTCGCTCGTTACCTCACTCTGATGGTTTGGGTGTTGTTTTGCGTTCGTAAATTGATGGCTGCAGATGCAGCGCGCGGAGTTGGAAACGACGCGCAACAACACCCCCGCACACGAAGGGAGGCACGACCGTACGGTAAGGCAAGATACAATGCGCGGGCACGCGCATGGAAAATGCCAACTAATGACTATTTAACCGTCGGCACATGCCTGGGAATTACCCTATGGCGCAGGGCGCATCTCTCATACTATCCTATTGATAGTAGCGGAGGTAGCGGCACAATGGAAGAACCGAAAAAACGAGTCTATACCCCGAAGGTGGAAACGAGGCTAGCCCGAGCCGACATTAATCGGCTGGACGAGGCAGCAAAAACGGCCGGCAAGAGTCGGTCGGATTTCGTCAGATTTGCCTTGCTCTGGTATCTGGACAATCTGGAAAAACTCGAGCACGACGAACGAGAAACGGAAGTATCGAAGGCGATTAAGTACGCGACCGACCAGCACGTCAAAGCGATTAATGCCGGGACCGATCGAATCTGCAAAATGCTCGCCCGTCAGGGGGCAGCCATCGGCACACTCTATGAGTTGTCCTGGATGGCCCTGCCGGACGATGAAAATGCCAGAAAGGCGTTTGAAGCAGCCAATACAACTGCGAAGCAGAAGATGCGCAAGCACGTGGAGCGGGATGAGAACGAGCTAGCTGAGGCGTACAAGAGAGTGGTCACTAGTCCTTGAACATCGTCAAACACCAGTATTTCTCAAGGAGAGACCGGCAAAGTCGGGGGCATGCGAAGGCGCCCAAGCTGGTTGCTGTCGAACGGGCGCTTGCCCACGTCAAATACATCCAACATCGACCAGGCGAAGACCGGGGTGATGAAGGACGGGAAATGTTCAACGACACCGAGGATGAAGTTGACAGCAAAGAATTCAGACAGAAATTGCGCCAGCAAGAAAACAACAAAGTGGTCGCGCACAAGCTGACCCTATCGCCAGAGATTGCCCCGGCGGATAAGAAAGCATACACGCGAGAAATTATGAAGCAGCTCGGAAAGGATAAGGGGCTAGATCTTGAATGGGTTGGGGTCGCCCACGAAAACACCGACCACCATCACATTCATGTGGTCGTCCTGGGCAAGGACCGAAACGGGCGGGCCGTTCGAATCGAGAAGGAAGACTACTCAAAAATGCGGGAGTATGGCGATCGTTTCATGGAGCGCGAGCATCCTCTGGAGTACGAGCGTCTGGAAGAAAAGAAGCGGGCACTTGCTCGGCAGCGTGAGCTGACCAAAGAGGAACGCATTAGAGAGGGCTTGGAGCTTCCCTGGTTGCGCAAAAAGATAATTCGGGAGCAATTAGAGCCTTACGAAGAATGGAGAAAAAACAGAGGGTCTAAGGAGCCTCTGGAGAAATCTCATGAAAATGACAAGTCTTACTCCGAGGACAAAATTGAGGCAGCCGGAAAAGACTGGACGCGTGAAAGCAGCGCGAAAGACCTCCGCGAGTTGACTGAATATCTCTGGGACAACCCGGAGGAGCGGATAAGCAAGCCGGAATTTGCAAAGCTTCAGGGCTGGATTCAGGAAAAAGAGCGGTCGGGTGAGCGCGGGAAAGCCGACCCAAAAGAGCCTAAAGCGCTCGAAAAAGAGAAAGACCATCTGGAGTTCAACGGACAAAAATACGACGAGTCCAGCTCTTACGAGAAATTGGCAGCGCTGAGTGCCAAGCTTCGTGAGGACAAGAAGAACCGCCTGCCGATCGACGAGTACAACATGCTTCGGGGCTGGCTCGAAAATGCCGACCGGGCAAGGTGGGCTGGTGTCCTGGCGAAGCAGCTGGAGCTCACCCATCACAAGATCGAGCGCAGCAAGACCTCCAGTGACCTCAAGGCTGCCGAGGGCGGACGTGTGATCGACCCGTTGCAAGAACAAGTTATGGGCAACCCTGTTGTGGGCTTGTTCATGAAAGGGGCTGCCGTGGTGAATGAGTTAGTCAAGTGGGTTGATCTGACTGACCAGCGTGACCGGCTCAAAGAGGGTCGGGACGCCCTGGAGTCCGCCAAGCTGGACAAGGTCCAGGAGCACAATCAAGCTGGACGCTCGGAAGAGCGAAAAGCCGATGATCGCGAGACAATAGAGAAGTTAGACAAGGCTATCGACCAGAACCAGGCTGCTCGCGACGAGAGCAATGAAGAGAAGAAGCGGAAAAAATGGGAGCGCGAGGACGAGGAAGCCTGGGACAAATATGACCCTTGGGGACGGTACTAAATGGCAGTGCAAATCAAAGACTCGGGCATTGTTGACACAAATGCCAAAGACTTCCCAATACTTGCCGTAAACGTATTGGACCGGCTCGGCTACAAGGTTGACCGCGCCAGCAAACAGCTCGACCAGATATTAGCTACAGAGAGACTCGACGAACAAATCGGCCAGGACTGGTGGCGGCACGAATACCGGGTGGTTCTGCGATGGCGCGTTGCTTCGAAGGGCGGAATGCTCGTCAACATCGAGATGGAAGAGCGCAAAGGCGGCGCGACTGAAAGTGAGTGTCAGCGCCGTTGCGACAAGATTATGCTGGAGTTGCAAAAAGACGCGGAGCGCGTAGAAGAGGCAAAGACTCACAAGGAAAAGAGCACGGTATACGGCTCGGCAAGTTGGGGCACAGAACAAGACTTGCGAGCAAAAGGTTATTTCCAAAAACAAGCCGACGCTAAACGCCTCATCATCGGCAGAAATGCAAACAATGAATTCATTCAGGTGCCTGAGTTCTGGACGCACGCTCACGCGATTATTTGCGGAAGAACGGGCGTTGGTAAGTCTCGTGGATTCTTCTTCCCGCAGCTTATTGAGCGCATCGCAACGAGTATGATAGTCACCGAAGCGACTCCTGGCTATGAAGACGGCGAGTTATACAAGCTGACTTCCGGCTGGCGACAAATGGCCGGGCACAAAATTTACTGCTTCAATCCTGCCGATATGAGCAGCAATCGAATCAATCCGATCGATCGCATCCGACATGCGCGCGAAGAAGAAAAAGCGGGTATTGCCGAGAAGCTTGCCGATCTTGTAATCATGAACGGTGAAAGCTCTGAAGGACGGGGCGATCAAACCTGGAATAGGTCTGAAAAGCTTCTACTGATTCCTCTGCTTTTGCATGCCGCTGCCGGCGATCCAAAACGTGGACATTTTGGCGCTCTTCGTTGGCTTCTTGCGGAAGGTCCGGATGGTTTGGCGAAGGTCTTGAAGGAGAGTCCGTCACGAGTTGCACGCATGGAATTCCAAGGCTGGATGCGACTTGCTGGCGAAACGAATTTCAAATATGGCGTATTCTCTGGCCTAATTACTAAGCTCAATCCGTGGATGACAGACCAGATGATTACGCTCACGGAGACGACGGACATAGACTTGGACGCAATGGCAAAGCAGCTTTTTACCTTCTATCTTGCCGTGCCGAGCAGGTCAAAAGACAGCAAGCTGATTGGTTCTTTGATGATGAATTTCCTTCTCGACCATATTCTGGAAATTCGAGAACGGATGAAATATCCGCTTACCATGCTGCTCGACGAGTTTACTAACTTCGGCAAAATCTCAGGTATTGGCGACACCTTGTCCATTATCCGAAAGAACAAAATTGGCTTGATTCTTGGATTTCAGAACTATGCGCAGCTAGAGCAGGTCTACAGCAAACGCGAAGCGCAGATCATTATCGACATGCCTGCAACCCAGGTCTACTTCAAGCAAAAGAACTTCCAGGAAGCTCGGGATTTGAGCGAAGCCATCGGACGAACAACTGTAGAAGAGGCAACGGTCGGAGATAGCGGCAGGGTTCAAGAAAGCATTCAAGGCCGACATCTGATTACACCGGACGAATTGATTAGCCTCGATCGCCAGGTCATAGTTTTTACAGCAGATACCAAACCGCTCAAATTGCCACTCACCGACCCATTGGCATACGAACATGCCTTGTCCTACGACGCGCCCAAACGCGACAAACACAAGGTTTCTGACTTCGTTATGAATCGGGGACAAGTAGAAGATGAGCCGCCAAAGTCAAAACCCGAGCCAGCAAAGCCCGCGCCGCCTAAGGAGACGAAGCCACCAGAGCCTGCTCCAAAGCCGAAAGCAGGGGAACCAAAGGCTGAGAAACCGAAGGAAACAAAGCCCGCGACAATGAACGAACAGCCTGACAAAGGAGCGAGAGCGCCGGAAATCAGCGAAACTAAAGATGAAGGAAGAAGGCCGACTCCAAAGCGCCCGAATGAGGCTCCCGACTATGATCTGTAATATCACCGCTGCAATAGCAGTCAAAAACATGGAGGCACGAATCTGATGGGAGTTGGCATCATTGCCGCCATTGTGGCGTTTTTAGTCGTAGGTGCTTTCACCGGTGAGGTTGTCGTTCACGCCAAAGAAGCTGGGCTTTTCCCTGGTCTGGTAGCGGCGGCATGGTGTATCTGGCCAGCGATGCATGTAGGTGGGGCTAACCGATACAATTTCCTCCATCCAGTTCCAAGGCGCTACAGCCAGCCTCTCAAGCAAGCTTTCGCGAAGGTGCGTCAGATTTTGAGTGACAAAACTTACAACTTTGGCGACAAATGGCATGTGACTTCAGCCGATACGATGCAACATAGAATCACTGCTACACTGCGATTTACAGATGAAGAATCTCACGTCGAAGGCTCTAATCTCTCGAATATTCACACGAGAAAGGAGCGTGTACAGCGGCTCCTAGAGATGGATGTACAGTTCAAGGAAGACGGTGATAAAACTGTTGTGCAGCTTGACTTTCGCCCCAGAGTCGAGGGTGTCGCCTGGTATGCCTGCGATTCGATTGTGTCCGAATTAGTTTCGGAGATTGAAGCTTCGATGGGAGAAGGGACCGACGCGGGCGACGCTGCGTCAACCACCCTGCCTGCTCCACCCTGGTGGCTCCTGGGGCTCACTGCATTCATGCTGCTCAACCTCTTGGGCAACATCAACAAGTCTTTGTTTGGTGCATCATGACAGAGCAAGAAATACTACAAAAGGCTTACGTAACCTTCGGCTTGGAGTACGGCTCCTCTTTGGATGCGATTAAACGCCGCTACAAACGGTTGATTATGGTGTGGCATCCTGACCGCTTTCCGAATGCACAAGGCAAGCAAGACGCTGAGGACGAGCTAAAACGCATCAATGATGCAAAAGACAAGCTCTTTGCCCACTTTGAAAAGAACCACAAGGAGTCTGGATCTTGCAGCTGCCGTGAGCAGCCGAAGGCTTCCGGTGGAAGCGATTCAGGTGCCAATCGAGGTACTCAGAGCGGCGCCACCGGACCAGGACCGGGACCCGGAAGGCGTCGAACAACTCAGGAAAACGACCGAGAAGAAGCTGAGGCGAAAAAGCGTAATGAGGAGCGTGCGCGAAGAGCCGCAGCAGAAACAGCGGAGAGGGAGAGGCAAGCGCGCGAAGCCGCCACTGCCGCATCTTCGCACAAGTACACTTTTGAAGACGCGCTGACGCAGCAAAAACGACTTCAAGAAGAGCGGCTCCGTTGGAAACTAGCTATGGGATTGTGTGCCGCCTGGATTGGTCTGAGCATTTATGGTTCGGCTGGAGCTGGCATCAAAGACTGGTGGCATGACGTGACCTGGAAGTGGGATCGCGACCACCAGCCCGTTCAACCTCAGGTGAACAACACTACACCGGAGAAAACTCCTTACATAGAGCCGTACAACAAATTTCCTGTTGGCAATGAAACGACCTGGCAACAACAGCAACAAGCTGACCAGCGGCGTAGAGATGAGGAGGCTGAGAGGAAGAAGAAACAAGATATTTATGACACTAGGGCCGCACTAGATCGCTATCAGAAGACCATTGACCACTGCAATGCTGAGATTGCGAAAGTAGATGCGCAATTGGCTGATACGTCCGTCAGCAACTACGAGAAAAACAAATCGATAAGCTATCAGAATGCGCAACGCGGCTATCTCTCTGAAGCGCAAGCCAATTTGGCAGAAGCACAAAGGCGCTTCACGGAGCTTACCGGCAGACCAGCTTCGGAAGCCAACACAACTGACTGGGGTCCTAATTCTTCACCTACGATAACGCCCTCTAGCTCTAACTCAAGCACTCTCTTGAATTCTCCAGTTTTTAAGGACCCTGCGCCGCCAACAATAATTAATACAAATCCTGTTCAACCGTGGCGTCCTGCATATTCGCCTGAATCCGCTCCCGGCCTTGCTCCGCTCAAACCCACTACCAAACCGTTTTCTTTTCAGAGTAAAAATGCAACTTCAAGTCCACCGACGAATGGACTTTTCACGAAGCCGAATTATCTCTTCAAGAAAACTAGTGAGTAGCTGTTCAGGACTTCTGAAATACCTGGAAGTCAATAGCTGCTTCCGCGAGTTGTCTTTTTTGGCATGTCCGAGATACGGCAATTTGGCGCTTTCTTGTACTCTCGGTAAGAATTGTCTGAAAAAAGCTTTGAAAAGTATTCAAAACAGCTCCATAATGGGCGTTTCGTTCATTCTCGGGTGTGATTGATGCCTCCAAGTGCATTAACCATAGAAATTCATCAACGTTTTGTGGATGCACTAGGTGCGTCCGTACTTCAGCATAGTGAGATTGGAGAAAAGCCTCTCGAATTAGATTGTAAGCCGCCTCTTCCAACCAAGATGCGGATATACATGTACAAAACAACAGCGCCAACTGGTGGTCCGCATCCTAGTGGAGGGCGCCCAGTTGGCGAGTTCAAAAGTCAAATCATAGCTCCCGGTCAAGATCGCGGGGAAAAAGGGAATTTTGACCATTCTGGCGGTCGCATAGTTTTCCTTGTTGGCTTTGTGCCTGATTTGGACGTTTGGGTCCTTTGGGATGCGAACCGATATGAAAACTTTGCATGGTCGAGAAACGTACAGGTCAAAGCAGAAGGTGTGCATCAAGCTTATTTTGGGCAGATATCCGAACAAATACGCAAATTACGCGGTGCTCTTCCTGGCGATGAGACCGTAATTTGTGCTCCATCGAGACTCCTTGTAGAAGCTCTCACTAAGCGCTTTTCGATGTATTCTGCTGATTTGTGGAATTTGTCGCTTGATGAAATGAAAGAGTGTCCTCAATGTGAAGCGAAGGCAGTCGGTAAGGAGCAGATCGAGATCGTTTTTGGCTTCAGAAATATGGCTGGAGAAAACCCATACGATGATATTCGTCCGCAGTCTCATTGCAGAAACTGCAGAAGCGGAAAGCAGAGGCTTGAAGCATGACGACAATCACCGATTCGTTATCCTCTCTCGATCTGAAATACAACTATCACAAAGGCGAAGATGACATAGCTGTGCAGTTTTACATGCCTTGCATGGAACGCGCTGTTTCTTACGATCGAGCAGTAGGTTTTTTTAACAGCACAATTTATGCAATCGCCTGGCATGCATTGAAATCCTTTGTACACCGTGGTGGAAAGATGAGAATCATCTGTTCACCCATTTTGACTGCAGTTGATCAGGAAGCGCTTCGACAGGGATATAGTGAGAGATTGGCCGAATCGACGGAACAAGATTTGAAGCGGCAAATTGAGCGTCTTTTCTCAAATCCAAATACTGTAAAACCCAGTACTGTTCTGGCTTCTTTAGTGGCTCTAGAGGTAGTTGATTTTAAAATTGCTTTTCTTGATCCGCGAAACGCTCGACACGAACGGCTTTTTCATGACAAGCTTGGGATTTTTACTGACTCAGAAGAACACAAGGTAGCCTTCAAGGGGTCGATGAATGAGACCTGGTCGGGACTTTCGAACGATGGCAACTTGGAATCGGTTGATGTGTTTTGTTCATGGACATCAGATGCTGGAAGGTTGAAATCTGAAATAGAATACTTTGAGAAGCTTTGGAAAAATGAGTTTCCAGGGGCGGATATTCGACCTTTTCCGGAAATCGCATTAGAGGAGTTGCGAAAAGCTGCTCAACCCGAGAATTGGCCTGAACTAGTCGATGAAATTTGTCGCGAGTTGGAAGCTGCATCGCGCTTGAGCGCAGACCAGAGCGCAGGAGGACGCAAACCGCGAGGGCATCAAATTGTTGCGTTAGAGAATTGGGAAGCTGCCGGCAGACGTGGTGTTTTCGAACATGCCACGGGCAGTGGCAAAACCTTCACTGCTTTGTGTGCCATTCGCGGAGCCTTAGAGAAGGGAGAGACTGCGCTCGTTTTAGTGCCTAGTTGTAGCGGCTTGAGATTATCCGAGCTCGGAACTGCAATCATCGGCCCGTTTCGGCTCAAATTAGACTGAGACTATAACTCGCTCGGATTCA
>RXJR01000027.1:0-271 GCA_003963305.1 Candidatus Melainabacteria bacterium
CTTTTTTTCTAAATGAATTTTGGAATGTAAGGGCTATCTCCCAATATTGTGGCCTTACTCCGAGCCTGCGATTTCGGAATCACGCTGGAGGACTACTTCGTGTCGTGCGAAGGGAGCACTGGCGCTGGGGACACAAACGTGCGCGTGGGGTCGTGCCAGCTACAGTACAGCATCAAGGTCGACCATGATGCCATCGGGTATTTTATCTTCTTATTTTGTGTCATGATCACTTTTTTATTTGGTCCGTTCCGACACGCCAAAAGATCGCAGT
>RXJR01000027.1:334-123842 GCA_003963305.1 Candidatus Melainabacteria bacterium
GGTGGCGGCGGAGGCGGCGGCGGCGGCACTGGTGGCGCCGTAACGGTAGCAGCGGTCTGCACCGTGAAGCTCTGCCCGAGTTCAGGGAACACATAGGTTCTGTTGTAAACCATGGTGTCGTTCTGAAGTTTCGCGCCAAACAAATTGATCATGACCGGAATTTGAATCGGCTGAGTCACCGTGATTTCGTTGTACGGTGCTTGCGATAACTGCCCCAGTCGAGTGACGTCGAATTGCTGGGCAATCTGAGTCGGACTGACGACACAAGTTGGCGTGCCGACGAAGACCGACGGATTGTTGTGCGATGACAGAGCAGCGTTAGCGGCAGCCTGCGCAGCAGCGGTTGTCGCTACAGGGTCGTAGACCTGAGCACCACTAACTGTTTTCGTAATGTACGGAGCTGAAGCTGCGGCACGAGCAGCATCTCTCGCTGCCTGGTCAGCATTGACATATGCCAGAAGCGGAATGGCTACGTCGAAGGCTACGACCCCGAAGGCTGCGACAAAGATGGATGTTGCTGCCACCTCGACTGTCACGGAACCTGATTGGATTCTCTTCATTTTACGTCAACCCCTTTTTAGCCGCCGGCTCTGAGTAGGACAAGGCTTCTAGCGATAGCCTGGAATGCTGCGTTCAACTGACTTGCAGATGTGGTCGGGAAGTATGTACCGCCGGAGCCACCTGCAGACGAGATACCTGAAAGTAAAGTGTTTTCTGCGGTCACCAGGGTTGGATCTGCATTCTGAGCCAGACCGATTGTGTAGATCGGAATGTTCGGTGCGTTGCAGGTCGCAGCCAGTGCGAACAATCCTGCATTGGTGTTCCCGGCTGGAATAGTGGCCGGTGTACCAGGAGGTGGTGTCGGAATACCGTCCGTAAACAATACGATTGCTTTGCGGGCTGTAGTTCGACCATTGGCGGTTACGTCTTGAATAGCGTTGTTCAAAGCGTCCCATATATTGGTTTGGCCTGTTGGCACAGCTTGTGTCGTAGTGGTGGTCGGGTCATAAGAACTCGTAGGCGGAGCTAGAGCTGCGAAAGCATTGTTGTAAGAACCAGGCGTTCCATCAGACAACGACACCCATGGCAGTGGGAACGTACCACCAGATGGTTGTCCACCTGGCGTGTAAGGACTTGGGTACCAGGTACCGAAAGCACCTGAAATCAGATAGTTCGGTCCGGCGATAGTGTTCAAAGTTGGGCTCGAAGCGTAATCGGCAAAAGTGGAGAGACCGAAACGAGCATCAGTAGACAAGTTCATTGTACTGACGAAGTTCTGACCGGCACTGAGAGCCAGGTAGCTGGGGTTAGTGTTCTGAGCTGCATAAGCCCAGTACTGTTGCGCGGTCTGTCCGAGTGCCGCTACGAGCTGTGTCTTGTACGGGTTATTGTTCAAGTAGGTGGCACCGCCATTACTTGCATTGAGAACAGTGATGTTCGCAAGGTTCCCACGCGACTGTTCACATTCGACCACTGCTGTGGCTTTCCATGTGGCAGCGTTGAAGGTATACGCACCACCTGTAGTAGTGCTGGGGATCACGACCATATCGGTGAAACTAGCGCCACCTGGGTTGTACCAGCTCGGGTTGGGAGTTGACCCAGATATGTAAGGGTTCTGGGTTCCGTAGGCGGTGCCGGTGTAGGTGATGGGCTGTGGTGTGGGCACTCCGCTGACCAGAACGACGCCGCCAGGCAACTGACCGGCTTCCGAACCAGCGCCACAACGTACTTGCTCGTTAAAGAACAAGCTCGTGCTGCACTTCGCAAGATTCTGTGGAGGCAGGGCATTCACCTGAGTACCGTTGATCTGAATACCAGGAGTCTGGTTGTAGATGGTGTTAGGCGTATTACTGTTCTGGTTGGCAGTGAAGCCGTAGTTAACTCCACCAGCTCCGCCTCCGAGAGTCACATCCCAGTAACGGTTGACGTAAGCAACACCAGTCTGGTCGTCCATTGAACCGGAGAGGTCGAAGCAGAGGAACACGTCTAATTGCGGAAGACCACCGGTCGATGAGGCTGTAGCTGTCTCAGTCGGCATGAGATTCATGAGCAACCCAGGTGCTGAGAAGATAGGCTTTGTCGTGTACGAGATCGTCACCGACATTTTGACAGCACCAGAAGTCGTCAAATCTTGGTGCCAACTTCCGTCCTGGTTGAGAAATGAAATCGAGATGTTAGCCTTGCCCACGGGCGGAGTGGGTGGTGCCACATAAGGAGCGAGAGTGTTATTACAAATGGTCTGCACGTTATTGCTCATCGCACTGCCGAGGATCGAGTTCAGCTGCAGACAGAACACTGCCTCCTGCGCACATCCGTTGTACAGACCTTGCAATCCAGGTCCGGAGGATGCACTCGATGGAATCGTTGCAATCGCCCCTGTTCCAGAGAGTGCACATGCACCAGCAACGTTCTCAACTTGAGTTATGAGCAGAAAGTATCTACCAATTTCAAATCCGAGAAGGCTTAACGGCAACACAATGAAAAATGCGATACAAGTGATCAACACGATCATTGAGGCACCCTTGCGAGAACGTATGTTCTTTAGTCTCATTTCTTTGCTCCAGAGGGACAGAGTGATCGTTTGTGGTTACGAGCCACCAGAGGCTGCTGCTGCAGCGGTCTGGTTTTCGAAGTAAACAGCCTGGGTTGCCTGCAGAGTGATCGGTCCGGTTAGACCAGGTACCTGCAAACCGAATAAGTCATGCATCTGTACAAGCGGTGAAACACTTCCAGTGTCGGTTACCTGAAGGAAGTAAGCAGGATAGGTCTTGGGCGCTCCTGACGAGGTGTACGTGACTGTACGCTGCACAAAACTGACAACCGGAGTGGCACATGAGACACCAGCCGGCTTGTGCGTCGTGCAATAGTTCGATGCAGCGGTAGTAGCAGTCGCGAGGTCAGGCATCTCTGAGCCGAGTTGCGCGCCGTTTTTGACGATGCACTCAAACATGTAGACCTTATAGAAGATCGACGCCATGATGATGATCGGAAAGGCTACTCCCAACAATAACAAGATAATTGCAGCAGGAAACTCTGCCAATTGACTGCCGTGGGAACTTCTAACTCTGTTTTTTCGCATGGTAAAAGGTTAGCTGAGGAGACTACTATTATTCTCTTGCCCAAAGCCGAGTTCGCAATAACGGAACGAATAAATAATTAAGATTCGTCCGATTCTCTGAAACGCAACAAGATTGAGGCATTAGCCCGAAGGCATTGCGATTTTACCCTTCTCTGATGTCAGGTTGGAAGTTGTTTTGAGCTTTTCAATGGCTGCCAAGTATCGCGCGGATGATGAAGGATCCACTTTCTGACCGTCCTGACAGGCTTCTACGGCCTTCGCGACGTTGCCACTAGCCGCATAGGCTTCAACGAGTTTCAGCCTACAGTAAGTGTCTCTGGGGTTTTCGGTTACGAGTTTCAGGAAAACATCAACTGCTTCGTTCCCTCTCTTAGCTTCGAGTAAAAGCAGCCCAAGATTTCGCCGATCGGTCGGATCAGCAGCTCCGGAGGCATCTAGCGATTGGAATTCACTGATTGCATCCGTCGAGTTCCCTTTCATCACAAGCGCATAGGCAAGATACTTTCGAGCCTGTGTGCTGTTCGGATTGACTTGAACTGCTGACGCAAAATAGTTACAAGCAGCTCTCGCGTCGTGAGCTTTCATCTTCGCATAACCCTGATTCATCAGAGTTTGATAGTCACCCTGAATAATCTTGATTCCATCTGAAGCGCTGGCTACAGTTACAGAAGAGTGTCGCTCGACTTTGTTCAGCGCCGCAAGTTTTCTCTTCGCTTCCGCGTAGTCTGGATTTACAGCTAGAGCGGCCTGATAATCTTGTATAGCTGAAGCAGAGTCGCCCTTTTGCTCGAAAATGACACCACGCCAGAAGTGTGCATCAGCATTCTTGGGATCCAGACTCAATGCCTTTTCAAACTCTTGCGCTGCTGTGACAGTGTTGCCTACAAACTGGTTATAGAAGCCGTGCGAAGCAACATACTGTGCATTGGTTGGATTTATATCAATGGCAGCCTGAACCGCCGCCAGTGCTGCAGGGTAATTCTTCATAACGCCATAACAGTAAGCTTGATCCATATAAGCGTCAGGATCTCGCTTGGGGTCTATAGCAAAGCCTTGTTTGAAGTTCGCAATCGCTTCCTTCATCTTGTTCAAGCGCATGTACGCACGCCCCCTGGCGATGGCCAGTTCAAAGCCGTCATATTTCTTGGGCACGGCCAGCAACTCTTTCAAAGCGGCATCAAGCTTATTCTGCCTGGTATAAATGTCTGCTATCGCTATGTAAGCAGCGACATAGCCCGGATCATAGTGCAGGGCTGTGTTGTAGTCGGCAAGAGCTTTATCGAACTTATTTAAGTATCCGTATAGCCAGGCTCGAGTCGCATAAATGGGCGCACTCTTCGGATCTACTTTAAGAGCAGCGTCATATGCAGCTAACGCACCAGCAGTGTCGTTCATATCACGGAGGGCTGCGCCTTTTCCGACATAAGCGTCAGCAGTCGCATCGTTCTTGGGAAAGCTTATAGCTGTATTGAAATCCTTGAGCGCAGCTTTAGGATTGCCCTTCTTAACAAGAGCCCAGCCTCTTCTTGCATAAATCCATGGGGCGCGCTGACCAAGTCTGAGTGCAGTGGTGCAATCATCGTATGCGCCTTTTGCATCGTTAAGATCAAGTTCGGCCTTGGCTCTCAAGCCGTACAAGAATCCATCGGCCTTTGCTGTTGGGTCGTTTTCGATCAATGCATCTGTATCTTTCTTCAAAACCGCATGCTTATTCAGCTTCCAGGCAGCAAGCGCATGCGCACGCAATAACTGTCCATCGAGAGGAGTTGCATTCAAAGCCTGATCGTACTCTTCGAAAGCCTGAGCCAATTTCCCTTGAGCGCCTAGAATTTTGCCCTTCAGATAGTGGGCCTGAGTATTTGAAGGGTCGAAGAAGAAGACTGGACTGATTGTGGACTCTGCACCCTTAAAATCGCGTTTGTTGAACTGACTTTCTGCAGAAGCGACCAGTGAATTAGCAACTGGAATTCGTACAACGAAGAACAAAGCTACCAATCCAACTACGCCGCCAAGTGCAATGCCGACCTTGGGTGATAGAGTCACCTTCTTTGTTGGTCGAATTGATGGTGGAGGCAACTGCTGCGGACCAGTGGGACGAATGTTCTTCGCCCGGGCAGCGTCTTCGGCGCTGTCTGCCTTCTCTTCTAAATTTATGGGCTCTGCCTTCTTCGAGGCAAATTTCATACGCTGTGCACGCGCCGCTTCAGCCTCGATCTCTGCATCAGGCGGGCGGAATTTCTTCAACCGCTCGACATTGGCCTGGGCACTTAGCGTAAGGGCGTCAGTAGCAGGATCAAATGGAGCAGCAGTATCAGAAGTGGCAGAGGAATCTCCTGGTGCGAAGCTTTCAGCAGATGGCACATTGGTGTGTGTGGCGGCTGCCTTGGAGTCCTTTTTGAATTTTGCAAGTAAATTACCTGGCTTAGAGCTGACTTTTGGCGCTTCTGCCTCTTCCGTAGAAGAGGAGCCAACTCCAATCGAGTCAAGCTCGGACTTGGAGTAGTTTGTCGTTCCGATCGAGTCTAGCTCGGACTTGGAGTAGTTTGCCGTTCCAATCGAGTCTAGCTCGGACTTGGAGTAATTTGACGTTCCAATCGAATCTAGCTCGGACTTGGAGTAGTTTGCTGTTCCAATCGAGTCTAGCTCGGACTTGGAGTAATTTGACGTTCCAATCGAATCTAGCTCGGACTTGGAGTAGTTTGCTGTTCCAATTGAGTCTAGCTCGGACTTGGAGTAATTTGACGTTCCAATCGAATCTAGCTCGGACTTGGAGTAATTTGACGTTCCAATCGAATCTAGCTCGGACTTGGAGTAGTTTGTCGTTCCAATCGAGTCTAGCTCGGACTTGGAGTAATTTGACGTTCCAATTGAGTCAAGCTCTGATTTCGAGTATGCAGGCTCAGTTTGGTCTTCTGCCAAAGTTTCAACTTCAGAATGTTCCTGCACATGCTCAATCAGCTCTTCAGATTCGCCGTCTGAGTGATCTGAACTCTCTGGTGCGAGTTCTTCTTGCTCTTGAACGGATTCCGGCGCGACCTCCTCTTGTGTGGCCTCATCGTAAACAACCGCGGATTCTTCAGCGTAGGTTTCGTCTGACTCTGAGGTTAGAGAATCTGTCGCTGCTTCACCACCATTATTCGCATGGCTGGAAAGCAGCTCGGTGATGTCCATTTCCAGATTCTGGTTCAGCCTGGAAAGCTCTTTCTGAGGCACCTCGTAATACTCGAAGGTACCGGTTGTGAGCCCTAGAATCTTATCTACAGCCCCACTATCGGTCAGTCGCCCCGCCTGGGGATCCTTTGTCACCGCACCAACAATGCGGCTTGCGGATTCTATACCTATAAGTCCTATAAAATCGTCGCAGGCAATTCTCAAGACGCCGCAGTTGATGTCCACGTCTTTGACACGACTCAAGGCGTCGTACAGACCAGTCGTCTCTTCAATTTCGCCAGCTAATAAGGGAGGCAAGGCAGTTCTTTTGTTTGATTGGGGCCGTTGGGCTTCTATCTATTTACCCTGAATGTTCACCAGAATAGCGTTTCCCCGAGAGCCCGCAGGATTCGCAATCTACTGAACACATACAGTATAGATTATCCGTGTAAATCGATGCACTTCGAAAGGTTACTTTCTCGACCGACTGCCCTTTGCAAGAGGTCTCAGGTCAAAGACTTCGAAGGGAGAGACACGCCAACCAATCTCCATACCCAGGACCCAGGGGTGTTTGGCTGTATACGTGTTAAACAGCATCGGCGCCCGCTTCGTGAGCGCATGATAGAAGGCATACTCCTGTGGATACTTTTCTTTCTGTTCCTCGAGCATGTAATAATCCCGGTTCCACTTCTGCACGATCATATATTCGAAACCTGCGTTTGCCAGGTCTTCCGGAGTGCGATAGTTGTGGGGTCTGGGCGGCACGAAGTCTGGTCGCCAGATATCGGGTGTAACCTTATAAAGCTCGAAATCAGGCCACTCCCAGGAGCTTTCGAGCGCGATTTTCGTTCCAGGTGGAATATTCTTCTTTAAAAAGGGGTAAACCAGAGCTCGCTCGCTCAGATGCGACTTCTGCCACTGGTCAAAAACCAGCCGCCGCATCGGGAAGAAGAAAGCTGACAATCCAATAATTGTCACCAATATCAAGCTGCCCGTGCGAGCCGCAGTAGTTGACATTCGTTTGGCAAAAATGCAGTTCAGGAAGTCGTAAATACAAGTCAAGCCATATCCGGCTAACAGAGAGATGACAGGCAGCATCGGCAAAACCCAGCGAGCCCAGTGCCTGGGATTCAGACAGGTGCCGACCATAAAAACCGTCAACAGAATTAGATATATGTATGTCTTAAAACAGCGCCGCCGAAAAGGAACAACAAATAAAGCAATCACGGCCGCTGCCGTCAAATATTTGCCGATTGCCTCAGGAATGCCCTCGACCATGTAATAGTGAAAATTGCCGAACGGTCCAAGCCCTGTCAGTTCAGCAAAATTAGACTGAGTCTCGAACTTCAAGTCATCAAGCAATTGGTGGAAATCGAAAAATACAAACGGAGAGGTCATGAAGAAAGTGACGAAACTCACCAGAGCGGTGACTATGCCGGCTCTGAAGAGCGCCGGTCGCTGGGAGCTGTAAGATTTACGAAGCAGCGATACACCATATATAGTGGCAAGAGGAAGCGTTAAAGCCAGACAAAAAAATCTCGTCGAAACAGCAAGCCCAATCGTAATTCCAATAGCGATTGCCAGGAAGCGATTGGTGGGGCGCTCGATAATTTGATCGAGAAGAAACATCGAAATCAAAATCAGCAGATTGGCCAGCATGTCGGGGCGCAAGATCTGACCGTAGTAAACGACAAGCGGCGAGAGCGCATAAAACGTCACAGCCAGCATCGCCGGCACTCGACCCACCCACCGCCGCCCAACGACGTACAACAACGGCAAAGAGAGAATCACAAAAGCAACAGAGCTCAGGCGAGGCCACTTGAGCAGCACATCCATGTTTCGAAATACCATCTGAAATGGAGTGTAGTGTGGATCTACAATGGCTTGCCCTGTGAATAATTGAACAATTTTGTAGTAAGCCCAGAGTGAATAAATGGTCGTAGATGCAGGATTAACGAACCATCCCGGGTCGAGCGTGTTATGGGTAATCATAAAGAGACTGACCGGTCCGTAACAGAGTTCATCGTTCTCAACACAAATCGGACTATCGCCATTCAGCCCGACCAATAGAAAAGCCAGACAAGACAAAACGATAGCCAACATAAAGCGCGTATCGGATTTCTGCCATTCAAGCTCGGACAGGAATGTGTGAAACATTTCTTCCAGGCGCAAGGCAAAATAGCTCACTTGAAAGTGCAGCTCACCTAATGCTTTATTCAGCGATGACATTACTCGCTACTTGTCTCGATTCAAACAATGACTGAGTATTAAGGCGGAGTTCCAAATTCAGGTATCCGCGGAAATCCAAGCTCATAGACGCTTATGGAATACAAATTCCATCCTAAATCGTATGTTAAACGGTGTCAACGCACAGACAGACTCCAATATGAGTGAATTCTAGAGCGCCGAAGCGGGAAAAGCTCTAGAATCATGAATTGGCTTAGGCCCGCAATTCTGGATTGATTTATGGTCTTCAAAAACATTCAACTGATTATCAGCACATTCTCGCTTCTCACTGCACTCAGTCTGAGCACCGTCTACGCGCAGCAAACTGCTTCGGCGAACCTTTCAGGCGAAGTCAACGACGCGGCAGCGGCAAACGAAACCAGCCGAAAACCAAACGAGAAATCATCTGATCATGGCTTCAGCACAGCAGATTTTCTGCCACCAGAGCAGCGGAAGAATCTACCTGTAGAGGCAGATTCGAAGGTGCCAGTAAAAATCTCCGTCAACGTGCCACACAACATCGACGCCCACAACGAATTCACCTTCTATCCCTATCCGATGAAGCCACCACCCGTGAGGCAACCGGTCAAAGGGTTGCCCGAAACGGCCAGAAGTGGCTTGCAGAACATGTTGCTCACTTCAGGCTATTCGCAGAGAACCCAGCCGGCATCGAGATATCCTTTCGGCGGATGGCGCTGGCAATATGCCTATAACGCCGCTTTACGAAGAAGCGGTCTGGGAGTGCCCCACATGATGTCCGAGATGTACGCATGGGTAGACGAAATGATGCCCTACATCAAACCAGAGGTGATTCGCTCGAACCAGGCCGAAAAGGATAGACAGCAGCGCTACCAGCGCGCCAAAGATGAATACGAGGAGACTCGTGTCGATATAGAATCGGACTCTGTGCGAAAAGGTTTGTTTCCAGTGCCCGTACGCATTCAAACTTTTTCGGGACGAGTAACGCGTTTTGGCTCGGCTCGCGTACTGCCAGGCTCCTGGTGGCTGGTCGGAACACACAAGGCAGCCGGTATCACCTATTACTGGAACCAGCCTGTCGAGATCGATGAAAACCAACCCAAGTCAATCGAACTGAACGAAGCCAACGCACTGCTTATTGAGGGCGGTTGGTAAGTAATTCGTGAACCATCACCTGGACTGTCGGTTTTGATTGCAACTTCGATCGCAGCGCTTTCATAGCCACTTCGCGTACAGCAGACTTCAATGCATTCACGTCGAAGGCTGAACGAGGCTCACTGCCGACGGGCTCGGGACTGCGCATACGATCGACAGCTTCTACGATGGCTTGAGTCAACTCCTCCTCAGCCATGACCCACTCGAATGATTGCAAGAATCCCGCAGCACCGACCTCTAGAGTCGGACCGCGCAGCAACCTGCCATCACCGTCAACAACGAGCCCGATAGTGACAATGCCTTCTAAACTGAGCGCTCGTCTCTCGCTCACAGAGAACTGACTGACGCTCTCTCCCTGCTCGCGATTGAACATAACCGATTCAGCTTCCACAGTACCAGCTATGGTGGCAACTCCGTTATAAATCTCCAGAATATCGCCATTGTGCAAAGCGAAAACGCTCTCGGCAGGTATGCCCCACTCAGTCGCCATCTGAGCATGGTGCATGATGTGACGACCTTCGCCCAGCGCTGGAATGAAGTATTTGGGATTTGTGATGGAGAGCATGAATTTGAGCTCTTCTCGGCTTGCATGTTTGGAAACATGCACACCTTGCTTACTCCCCCAGACAAATTTGATTCCTACAGATAAGAAGTGATCTTGGATCATCGCCATTTGACGCGATCTACCAGACGCGACCGCAGCACTGTATACAACGGTATCGCCTTCTTTGAGCGCCAGATCTCTGCAAGCAGAATCGGCAAGCGCAAGCATAATGCCCATAGCATCGCCGTCTTGCCCGGTGGCGATAATCAAACTCTCGTTATCAGGCAGCTTTCCCATCTGCTCCAGACTTGATTCAATACTGCGCTCATAATTCAAATTACCTGTTATGGCAGCTGAAATAGCCGTTCTGGTCAGCGTTTCCCCGAGCAAGGCTACTTTCCTGCCGGTCTCTCTGGCAAGGTCGAACAATATTTGCAGCCTGTGAGTGTTAGTGCCAGGCATCACAACAACAACACGTCCCGAAGCCTGCTCGATGGTTCGTCTGAGGGCAGGCATGACAGCCTTCTCCGAAGGAGTATAGCCCTCAGTCTCGATGCCGGCGGAGTCTCCAATCAAGAGCAAAACACCGCTATCGCCAGCCTGCGCCAATTTGCGGATGTCCATATACTTATTATCGACCGGCGTTTGATCCAGCTTAAAGCTTGATGTGTACAGGACAGTGCCTTCATGAGTGCCGATTTTTAGAGCCGTGGCGTCAGCGATTGCATCGTTCACCTGCACCCATTCCACGTCAAATGGACCGACAGTGTAAGAAGAGCCAATTTCTACAGTATCTACAATCGGGCAGGGAAAGCCCGTCTCCTTATTTACAACGATGGCGCACTGCGCCAGAAAGGTCGAAACGAAGCGTGGTCCCATAATCTTCGGGATCTTCAAGTGATGCAGAAGATAGGCCACAGACCCGCAATGCTCATCGTGAGCATTTGTCAGAACAAGACCGGCGATTCTATCCTCGTTGGCTTTGAGGAAGCTGGTGTTGGGAAAGAGCAAATCGACGCCTGGCATATCCTCGGTCGGATAGGCAGACCCGGCGTCGACAAGTAGTATCTCGCCGCCAAAGATGAAGGCCCAGAGAGCCTGACCGACTTCAGACTGCCCGCCAAGAGGAATGACCGAGAGACTGTTATGTTTTAGAACCGCGTCGCCCGTAACAATATTTGCCAATTGGTGAACCTGGAAGCGAAAGAGAACCATACAATTCTATAGGTGTAGGAGCAAGAATCCGCCAATATCCAAAACAGCGTAAAATTTCCTCATCTGGAAACCATACAGCCGCTCGCACATCGAGAAAATAATGGACACAACAATAGAATCAATTAAGCACCTGCTCTACCCTGCCACGTCGCGTCCGCAGATGGCGGCACTGCCATGCATGATTCAAGCGGCAGCTAATGACAGGGTCGTCACTTTCGAGCAGTTCGAGAAACTAATCGACAGCGCCCATAAGGGACTGACAGACGTTGGCGTTAAAAAAGGCGACAAGGTCATGCTGACGGCGCCTAACTCACCTGAACTGGCTGCAGCGATTGCAGCCACCTGGCGACTGGGAGCAGTTGCCATTCCAGTTGACTACCGCATGACACTCGCTGAAGTGATTAATGTAGTGAGAAGAATATCGGCAAAAGCGCTGGTTGCATCGAGCCAGGTGATACCAGATTTCGAAAAGACACTTGCGCCTGTCACCGAAAGTGGTGCGAAAATTTTGGACTTAGCCACCGTCAATGAAAATTCTGCACAATTACCGAATGTGCTCGATCAGCTGACGCCTGACGAAGACGCACTCGTCATCCTAACTTCAGGCACTACAGGCAATCCCAAAGGTGCGGTGCACGACCTGCGAACGCTTGTCGAAAATTTGGAAGACTGGGGCAAGCTGGTTGATATGAGACCTGAAAAGAAAGGATTGCTGCCGCTTCCGCTCAGTCATGTCTTTGGGCTGGAAGTAACTTTCGTGTGCGTGATCTCGGGGGCATGCGTCATCTTCACAGATCCGGCATCGCCCAAATCATTCTTCGTTTGCCTGCCCAAATTTCAGCCGCACATACTCGTAGGCGTTCCAACCCTGTACACAAATATGTTGCCGATGGATCCCAAAAGCGTTGGTCTGAACAATGCCGAGATCCTTCTTTCAGGGGGAGCTCCTCTGCCAACGTCGCTGGCCAGAGAGTTTGAAGCAAAATTTGGAAAGACACTGAACAACGGCTATGGCTCAACAGAATCAAAAATCATTTCACTGAATCTGGGTGGACCTTTTGAAAGTGTTGGTCGCAGCATTGCCAGGGCAAAAATCGAAATCGTCAACGATAACGACGAAGTCTTGCCGGAAGGCGAAACGGGCGAAATCCGCATCTCCGGTCCGATGCTGATGAAAGGTTATCTCAACGACAAAGAAGCTACAGACAAAGTAATCAGAGGTAACAGCTACTACACAGGCGACATGGGACGGCTGGAAGACGGTTATCTCTTCATATCGGGACGTACAAAAGAGATGATCATTGTGGCGGGCAATAAAGTTTTCCCGTCTGAAGTTGAAGACGTGCTTCGCAAAGATCCGCTCGTAAAAGAAGTAGCTGTTGTCGGATTGCCACATAGCAAACTTGGACAGATTGTGAAAGCAATCGTTGTCATCTCAGACCTCGAACTCAGTAAAAAACTGGAAGGTTCAGACGAGGAAAAGAAAGACGCACGACAAGAATTGATCGGTAAAATGAAGGAATACTGCAAGGACAGCCTGAAGCGCGAATTGCGCCCGATGGATTGGGATTTTCTGCCGGCTAAGACGACGCTGCCGAAGACCGCAATCGGCAAGGTCGACAAGAAACAACTGGTGACAGCCTGAAGTCTTTAGCGCTACTTAGTCAGAAATCTGTAGATGTCGCGTACTTCATTGCCCATCACTTGCTTACCGATTCTCGCTGTATCTAATGCCATCCCCCCCAATTTGAGAAGCTGAGTGTCAGCCTCATCCAGCAACCTTATGGCGCCGTTGCCAACTTTAGTTACGGCACCATCAACAGTATCAGCCGCCTTAAGGAAATTTGACGCCGCGCCTCCCTGCAAAGCATCAGCCGCCATGCCGGCAATTTCCCGCGAAGAATTACTCAACGAGCCGGTCTGATCGAATTTCAAAGGCAGCAATAGCTTCGTATGACTGTCGGCGGCAAGCGGATTGGTCATATTGATGTCTAAACGCCAGTGACCGTTACCATCAACGGCAGGATTCAAGTCGCCTGCATTCAGTTTGATTCGCACGGAGTCAACGATTGAATCGGCCCTGACAGTGAGCGCGCGCGCGGGATTGTCCTTCGGTCCATATTTGGGGCTGAGCGACACGCCAGTGATACCAACAGCAAGTTCGGAGCCAAGTCCAAGACGACTGGGCAAAGAAGGTAGTGCGGTCACTAACTTAACGCCATCAATGTTTCTTACGTCGATACCACCGGCAGCCGTATCGATCTGGCAGCGGATGACAGGTGACACTCTCAAACGAGGACCGCCGAAATCATG
Organism: Candidatus Melainabacteria bacterium; assembly: GCA_003963305.1. Lineage (NCBI taxonomy): Bacteria > Bacillati > Candidatus Melainabacteria > Candidatus Melainabacteria bacterium. The sequence goes on from RXJR01000027.1 coordinate 13,996, forward strand.
CTCAGACACGCCATTATCGCGCACTATCGTCAGTTCGTTGCCCTTCTTCTCGATGCTCGTCAGACCCTTGAGCACGTCGACAAGCTTGTTGCGAATACCTTCGTCAGGCAAACCGGACAGCAACATGCCGGCATCTCTGCTTTGCAGAGCCGTCTTAGAATCAGAAAGGGTTTTCACCAGGCCTTTGAGAAAATCAGCGTTCAGACCGGGCACAGCAGCAGATAAATCGAGAGGCACTGTCACTGTCTTGCTCAATTCTCGCGCCCAGCGAGCCGGATTATCAACGGTGACTTTCAACATGGGCTTTTCACCGGACGTATCAAGCGAGATCTCATGAATAGCGAGAGGGTCTGCGCCCTGACGTTCAAGGGTCATTCCGGAGATATTTTTGATAGAAACTCGTTCTGTGTTTTTCGGATCAAACTGCACTTCGAACTTAAATTGTTTATCGGCATTGCCAACACGCAAGTCAGTAATCTTGCCCACCATCACAATATCGCGATCAATTTTCAGCTTCGCAACGTCTTTCAAATCCATAGTGAACTTATCACCGTCGAGACTGATTCGTTTGGCGGCGCCGACAATACCTTTCACCTCACCACCGAGATCCACACCAGGAGTGGCTTCGAGCAGTTTAGTAAAATCAGTCTCCATCGAAAGTTTCTTATCTGCAAACGCGATTTTGAAATCAGGTAGACGACTGATTACAGTCGAGGTCTTAGTAATTGGATCTGCTTCGCGAAAGCGTTCCACATCAGACTTGAACTTGACCTCTACAACCGCGTCGGCGCGAACCTCTCCAGGCTTTGCTGGTCGAGCATCAAGACCACCACCACCGGCGTTCGCATCGGCCGGCTTGACCGGCGGCAATGCATTCAGTTGCTTTAAAAGCGCTTCCGTTGTTTGATCGACCGGCTGACGCTGGAATCTTCCAAAATCAGGTTTAAAAAAGTCCAGTGACTTAATATCCGGGCTGGACTTATCACGACTGTGACAGGTGACGCAGACCCCAGGGCTTCTGTAGGCGAGCACTCGGGCTTCATCAACAAATTTATTCGAACCGTCGCGTGCAGGAGTAAGCGGGGCTTTATCGCCCCGGTCGTTCGGGTTATCTGGCATGATGTTCGCGCCTTAGAATCAGGGTGAGTAAGTTGCAGTCTTTGCTTTGCGCTTCCGACTCTGGAGAGCTAGCATACGTGATGCCGGGTGTTAAGCTCTCACATTCAAATCATGCGCCGGAATTGTGTCAGCAATGTTGCTCCTGAATCGGCTGCTGAGATCAGCTTCAACGCTTATGTTCACGACTGCCTTTGTATTTTTCAAAGTCTAGAGCAAACTGTTGTGAGTCTTTAATTTTGCATTTGTCGACGGCGAGGCTAGCGCTAGCTGATTCCGCTTCTTTTAGTTGAAAGTCAATTGCAGTCTCAGGCATTCGATGCAGTTGATTCTCGAATCGCTCCAATTCATAAAAAACTTCAGGCTCGGTCAGCTTTGGTTGCTTAGCCAGAGCCGCAAGAATCTGCCGAAAAGTTGCAAGCGCGAGATCGGGCTTCTTCTCGAGTACATAAATGTCGTTCAGCCCACTGATAGCGACTGCTAACGGTGGCGCCTCAGGAATGAGGAATTGCTTGTAGGTGCCAATCAAGCGCAGCCTTAATCCCAGCATCTGAGGGTGATTTTCAATCACAGCAATGGCTTTTTTGGTCCAGAGTTCAGCTTCAGGAAATCTGTTCTGAAACATATAGCAATTGGATAACGCCGAATAAACGTACACTAAAAGGGCCTGATGCTCATCGTTTTTTTCATCCAGCTCATTGAGAACACTGAGCAGTTCTTTCTCAGCCTCGTCATATTTGTGTCCGCGTATGAGACTGCCTGCCAGAAGAAAACGAGCAATTGCAATGCGGTCTGCGCCTGCACCTTCCAGCGAAAGCCTAAACCATTTTTGAGCCTCGGCCGGTTCGCCGTGGGCGTTTGCTTCCATTCCTTTATGAAAACCGGCCAGGAATTTCAAGTCATTGAAGAAAAAGGCCAATACGCCTGTGACTGCCACCACGACGGCAACAAATGTCCACTTACCAATCTTAAGACTGAGCGGCCAGCCCTCGTCGATGGTATCACTCAATTTATCATCGAAGGCAGCATCTTTTTGATCTGCACCACGATTGGTGGCGACCTGTCCGGCCACACCAAACAAAAATGAACCAATCAGAAAATTCAAGAAACTAATAAGCGACGCGACAAGAACAATCCACAAAGGAAATTTGCTTTGTGACTCTTCAATGAAACCATAACCAAACCAGGTGACGATTACCGCCACATCTGCGATTACGGTGCCCACAATCATCATGGACGCGGCTATTTTGAGTAACCAAACTATCGCGTTCACGAATTTACCGCGCTTGCGCCAGGGGCGAACCTGCAAAAGTGAGACTGGCTAAAATTCGAAATATTCTGGACTTCTAGATTACAGCGGTCTCGCGATACGCTCCCCAGACTTCTCTCATGGCGTCGCAAATTTCGCCCATAGTGGCATAGGCTTTGACGCAATCAAGAATGAGAGGGAATGTATTGTCGCCAGAGCGCATAGCCTTTTTCAACGCTTCGATAGTATTCGCTACTTCTTCGTTGTTGCGGCGAGCCCGGAGACTCTTCAATCTTTCAGTCTGGCGCTTTTCGTATTCAGGACCAATCTTCAAGATATCGATATTGGCGCCTTTTGCCTGCTCAGTGAAAGCATTCAAACCAACGAATACTCTCTCGCCCGAATCCAACTTTTGCTGGAAGCGATAGGCAGAGTCGGCTATCTCTTTCATGAAATAACCAGATTCGATACCAGCGATGACGCCTCCGATTTCTTCGATTTGCTTGAAGTATTCGTTTGCGCCCTTCTCCATTTCGTCAGTCAGCCATTCAACATAATATGAACCCGCAAGCGGATCTACAACATTGGCGACGCCTGTTTCATGAGCGATGATCTGTTGTGTTCGCAAAGCGATATGAGCAGCTTTCTCAGTCGGGAGGCCCAGCACTTCGTCCATAGAATTGGTGTGCAGTGATTGCGTTCCGCCCAGTACACCGGCCAGAGCTTCGATGGCGGTACGAATGATGTTGTTCTCAGGCTGAGGCGCAGTCAGACTGCAACCAGCTGTTTGAGTGTGGAAACGCAACTTGAGCGATCTCTCGTCTTTAGCACCATAATGGTCTCGCATGCGCTTCGCCCAGATGCGACGAGCGGCGCGGTATTTGGCGATTTCTTCAAAGAAATCGATGTGAGCATTGAAGAAGAATGAAAGACGCGGCACGAAGTCATCCAGCTGCAAACCGGCTTCCAGACCAGCGTCAACGTAGGCAAAACCATCTGCCAGAGTGAAGGCGAGTTCCTGAATAGCTGTGGCACCGGCTTCGCGAATGTGATAACCACTCACTGAAATTGTGTTCCAGCGCGGCACTTCCCTGGTGCAGAAAACCATCATGTCCTGAATAAGTTTCAGACCCTGCCGTGGTGGAACGAGATAAGTCTTCTGAGCTATGTACTCCTTAAAAATATCGTTCTGGAGCGTGCCGTTCAGTTTCTTCAAGTCGATGCCGCGCTTCTGGGCATTGGCCAGAAACATGCAGAAGATAACGACGGCCGGACCATTGATAGTCATGGAAGTTGAAATTTCGTCCAGTGGGATGTCTCGGTAGAGGATCTCCACGTCTTCAAGGCTGTCGATGGCTACACCACACACACCGACTTCGCCGAGAGACTTCGGATGGTCTGAGTCGTAACCCATCAATGTCGGCAAATCAAAAGCCGTGGACAGACCGGTCTGTCCCTGGCTCAGCAAGTATTTGAAACGCGCATTGGTCTCTTCTGGTCCGCCATAGCCGGCGAACTGTCTCATCGTCCAGAGCTTGCCAAGATACATGTTGTGGTGAATGCCACGTGTGTAGGGAAATTGACCCGGATCAGCCAGATCACGCTTGTAATCCCAATTCTTCAGGTCTTCGGCAGTGTAGACAGGCTTGAGCGGCAGTCCGGATAAGGTCTCGATTGTCCGTTTCGTGACTTTCTCGCTCTTCGGCTTGGATAATTCTTTAACCATTACTGCTCCCTGAGACGTTCGACGGGTGATCACCACAGCCAGTCTACAACACAGATCTATAACTGTAATGTTTTTATAAGGCGTCAGAACCTGGAATTGTCGCCACTAAGCTGCATAATCGAGTAATGCTACAGCGTTCACTCAGCCAAAGGAGTAGTTCATGACATCAGCCACCTCGGCAGCCACGGGTGCAGATTTGCTGCGAAAAATCCTGGCCAGCGACAAACCGATAACAGTGCAGGCTCCGCATGGCTCAGAACTGAACACAAAAGGCTGGATACAGGAAGCGGCACTACGCATGTTGCTCAACAATTTGGACCCTGCCGTGGCAGAGCGACCAGAAGAGTTGGTCGTCTATGGTGGTTCAGGAAAAGCGGCACGCAACTGGAGTTGCCTGAAAGCAATCGTCAAATCGTTGATGAACCTGGAGACCGATGAAACCCTGATTGTGCAATCAGGCAAACCAGTGGGGATTTTTAAGAGTCATGCAGACGCTCCCCGTGTGCTTATCGCCAATTCCAACCTGGTAGGCAACTGGGCGAACTGGGAGCACTTCAGAGAACTGGACAAAAAAGGTCTGATGATGTTCGGTCAGATGACCGCCGGTTCCTGGATTTACATCGGCACGCAGGGAATCTTGCAGGGAACTTTCGAAACGTTCGCCGCTCTGGCTCGCAAGCATTATGGTGATTCGCTGAAAGGCAAAATCGTTCTGACAAGCGGACTCGGTGGCATGGGTGGAGCTCAACCGCTGTCGATCACGATGAATGAAGGTGTAGCCCTCTGTGTAGAAGTAGACCCTGTCCGCATCCAGCGTCGCATCGAAACCCGCTACTGCGACGTCAAAGCAGATTCTCTAGAACACGCCGTTCAGCTTGCCAATCAAGCCAAAGATAAAGGCGAAGCACTGTCTATCGCTATTCTCGGCAATGCCTCAGAAGTGTTGCCCGCTCTTCTGAAATCAGGTTTCAAACCAGATGTGGTGACAGACCAGACATCTGCTCACGACCCTCTGAACGGCTACATACCTGCCGGAATGAGCCTGGAACAAGCAGCCGAATTGAGATCCGGCGATCCTGCAAAATATCTTGAGCTGGCAAACAAATCAATAGTCACTCATGTAGAGACGATGTTGGGCTTCCAGAAGCAAGGCTCAATCGTCTTCGATTACGGCAACAACATCAGACAAGTGGCGCGCGACAACGGTGTCAAGGATGCCTTCAACTTTCCCGGATTTGTGCCCGCATACATACGTCCACTCTTCTGTGAAGGCAAAGGTCCTTTCAGATGGGCAGCGCTGTCAGGAGACCCTGCCGATATCGCTGTACTGGACGAGGCCATACTGAAAAATTTCAGCCACGATAAACACTTGTGCCGCTGGATTGAGATGGCTTCCAAGAAAGTAGCTTTCCAGGGACTGCCGGCGCGCATTTGTTGGCTGGGCTACGGCGATCGCGCCAAGATGGGTTTGATTATGAATAAGCTCGTGGCTGAGAAGAAGCTGAAAGCGCCAATCGTAATTGGACGGGACCATCTCGATTCTGGCTCTGTGGCTTCTCCAAATCGCGAAACCGAAGCCATGAAAGATGGCTCTGACGCCGTTGCAGATTGGGTTTACTTGAATGCGCTGATCAATGCTGTCGGTGGCGCCAGCTGGGTTTCCCTGCATCATGGAGGCGGCGTAGGCATGGGTTATTCGTTGCACTCCGGTCAAGTGATTGTCGCTGACGGCACCGAATCTGCCACCATACGACTGCAGCGGGTGCTGACAACCGACCCCGGAATGGGTGTGATCAGACACGTCGATGCAGGCTATGATGAAGCGATAGACTTTGCCAAAAAGTCTGGAATTAGAATTCCGATGTGGGAAGTCTGAATGGCGCGATTCTTTAGATTGGGGTGACGATGGCCGGGATCAGTAAGGAAGAGAGATTTGAACTCCTCCGTGCGATCAAAGCTGCAGACGCGAACTTCGAAAAGGGCATGTACGCTCTGGCCGAACCGACGTACAGGAAAGGCGTCGAATGCCTCGGCGACGGCGCGGCTGAAATCACTGGCTGCTTGAAGAATTTAGCCCACATCTGCGCTGAGCGGAAGGATTTCGACGAGGCTCTGAAGCTCGACATCCAACTGCTCCTGTTGAGTGAAGAGCGCTTCGGTGAAAGCCACGTCAAAACGATAGCTCTAATGGATGAGATTGCCGGGCTCTACGAAAAGCTCGGTCGCAGCGATGAGTCACGCGATATGTATGAGCGCGCCCGCAAAGCCAGTGAGCGCTCGCTTTGGGCAGACCAGAGCAATGAACCGGACGGCGTTCAAAGTCCTGCCGAACTTTCAGAAGAGCTTGACCTTGGCTATCAATACTCAGACACGGCCAAAACTGCACTGGAGACAGCAGTACCGAAGCCTGGCGAAATCAATTACGAATTTGGCGCTCCCCAGCCTGAGCCGAAGAAACGGGAAATAGCCGAGGAGACCATGAAACTTCCAAAGATCCGAGACGAGGATCTGGAAAAGCGCAAAAAAGATCCGCAGTTGGAGACTTTGATCCTCGACCGGTCAGAGGTCAAAAAGTCTCTGGAGAAAAAAGACGATAAATCTGCTCTCGGAAATGGCACCGGTGCCAATGTTTCTGGTACCACTACAAGCGGTACCAATAGAAGCAGCGCCAATGCAAGCGGTGACACTATTTCCGGTACCACCACAAACGGTAGCGCTGCATCCGCTTCCGCCTCTGGAACCGAGTCAGCGGCAAAGCCAGCCAGCTCAGACATCTTAAAGAAGATGAAATCGAAACTAGAACTTAGTGGTGGTTTTAGTATCCAGCCACAAGCAGACTCTAAGCCGACTTCGGATTCAGCATCAGTTGACCGCACTGAACAGCCGAGCCCATCAAAGCCAGATGCAGCATCATCACTTGATCTTCTTATAAATGCTGCATCCAGAGGTCCATCAGATCCATCCGTCCTCGAAGCAGTCCGTAAAAATATCGACGCGCTGGAAAACAATGCAGCAAGCCCATCCATCAAACCGCAGGCAACAGACCCGTCCACTATTTCAATTGAACCAACGCTAATTGATGCGACAGCTCTGTCCAATGAAACGCCTGAAGTCATCGGTGCAGATGCCATCAAAGCCGGTGCCTGGAAATCAGACGCTGCGATTTCAAAAACTGTACTCGGCAATGCTCTGAAACAAGAGGCGAAAGAAAAACTGGATTCCAGTCCAGAGCTTGTGGTCAAAGCATCACCTGAAAGAAAGCAAGAAGTAGCTCGCACCGACGATGGGTCGAAGAAAGAAGCGACAACAAAAAAGAAGGAACCGACAGTATTAAAACTGTTCCAATCTGATAAACAGCGCAATTGGATTCTCGGCATTTTTATAGGCTGCTTCGTACTTCTGCTTCTAACCAGCTTGTTCACCAGCCATGCCAATACGAAAGAAGACTACAGGAATATGGCGCATCGCTATCGCACTGTAGATGGTGAAAAACTGTTCTTTCTCACCTCACCCAGTGAGTGCGAATTCGTAGCGGGCGCCGATACGGCAAAAATGCCTTATTACCAGCATCACGGAGATTTCCTCGACACCTGGAGAATCGTCTTTGGACCGCTTTTGCATCATCCTCACTGGTTGACAAAGCAAAAGAATACGATCATCGACGAACAAGGATCTCCTCTGTATGCCGAAGCAAGTCCTGAACTTGGTGTGACCGACTTCGCCGAGGAGATAGGCAAAGCGGCCCAACTGGCGTATCTGAAGACAAAGCATTATCCGAAGAACTTGAACGAGTTGGAAGTGAGCAAGCGAGCCTATCACAATCCATTTACAGGTCAGCTCGACAAGCCAAACATCCAGAACGCAACGCTCGGAAAGAAAACACAAGCAGATGATGGCGGAATTCGCAGAAAATGGTTTGATAGCACGCTCAATGGCAATCGCTGGCCGAACGAAACTAAACGACACCCCGGCGGAATCAACTGTTACTCTGTTGTCATTCACACCAAGAAAGGTGATCTGAACAGCTTCTACATCAGACCGTTCGATAGAGACGGCAAGCCCTTCGTGGGCAGTGAGCCGCAATTGACTTACGGCATAATCCTGGAAAACGGAGCCAACAAATCTTCGCCAAGACCGAACTTATCGTTCCATACCAATACGGTTCGTCCGCATCGTGCCTGGCTGATGCCACCGATGAACTCCTCAGTTCTATTTCTGCTCAGGTATGGCGCGACGATGATGCTCATCCTGGTCTCTTTTGCATTGTGGATTTTTTCAGAGTTCACCCGTCAGAACAAGATGCTGAGCACTGGTTTGAAAGGCGGAATGGTCCTCAGCCTGATCATTCTCCTCATGTACGTTCTGACAGGCGTTCTTCCGTAACGCAACATTGTACGTTCTAAAAAGCGCGGTTCTGTAAGTAACACAAAATGACGGCAAAGCGCTGATCAATTTTTCCGCACAAATAACTCGGAGGCGCGATCCGATTTCACGGGAGGTCCCCACTGTGGATCGGCAGCCAGGGAACTATTGATTCCACCCCCACGCGGCATCAAAACCCACTGTACAGTTGCTCCGGAGCGGGCCGTATCTTTGAAGAAACCTCCATCAAGCTGCTCTTTCCAGCCCGGCTGATTCAAAGCAATAACAGTGTATTTGTAGTAGAAAGGCGCTCCGAAAAACTCGGCCCTATCGTCTAATGCCACCGGTCGTCCCAGTTTGTATCCCAAATAACCGCCCCAGTTGTCGTAGTTGAACCCTCTTTCACTGTCCAGTCTCTTAGCGTCCAACTCACCGCGCAAGTACTCCAGTGTCTCAGTTGGCTTGTCGTCTGCGCTCCAACCACTGTGCAACACCTGAGAACCTAACAATTGACCATGATTGAGAGCAGCGATACTGAGCCCGAGAAACATCACCAGCGATACCACATGCTTGCCGCAGAGCACCTCGTTTTCGTAGAAACCTTTGTCCAGATTTCTCAACTTATCGCTGATGGTGCGGAACAGGTTAAATTGCTCGTCCCCATCTTTGAGCAACATCTGTGCGAATGCAGTCTGGGAGGAGAGCTGCGAGATAGCAGGCAAAACAACCAGAACGAAGAGCGGCATATTACGCACTGCCGACAGGGTCAAATGAAGAAAAGCAATGCACAGCAAAAGGCGAGGCAGCGAGAGCTTTACTTTAGACAAACCAAGTCCGAGCAGAAGCAATCCGATCAGAATTTCAAGACAAACCGGTTGAAGTTGACCGTGGAATACAGGCGACAGGAACTCGCTGGTGGCGTTCGCCAGACCAGGCGTCCCTTTGAAGTAATCAACAAGATAGGCATGCAGCTTGGGTCCATAGGGATTTATAAAGGTAGCCACAGCACAAGCGAGCAACATTGCAGAGTAGGCTTTTAGCTTGTCCATGTAATTTGGAAACGAGCTTGTTTTCCATGAAAATGCAGCACCAAACAATGCACTCGCCCAGTAAATACCAGTCAGCGCAAATGCGAACATAAATGCAGGATGCACATTCACCCAGATCAAAACGACCAGTGAAAGCCTCATCAGCAGAGCCTTTGCGCTGAGCTTGCCCTGCCAGAAGTCTTCCAGATAAATGGTGAAAAAGTAGACCCCAAAAAAGGTAAAAATATGCGGACGAGCGAGCCAGTGAATAGCGGAAATAATAGAACCGACTATGACAAGGAAAAATGCAAGCGGAAAACTTGCTCCTTCTTTTCGACAACGCTCGTAAAGCAACATCATCAGCGCGGCAACAGAACAGCTCACACAAACGGCAAGCAGGTTGAGATCGCCTGATCCCAGTTTCACCATGCCGGCCATGATTGTGTCTGAGAGCCATTCATAAGCCACCCACGCCTTCTCTGGAAACGTGTACGACAGGATGTCTTTAGTAGGCACACCGTGCTGCAAAATATAGTCACCGGTGGCAATATGCCAGCCGGTTGAGCCGTCACCAAAGACAAAATCAGGGCGCAAGAAAAGCAGAAACGCAATCAGAAGAATGAAGAGAATATCCCCCGGGTTGGGAAGAAACCAGGAGACAATGCGATCGGCGCGGCTCAGTTGACGGGTCTCAGTCATGAGCACCTCAGCCCGACTGACCCGACTCTCTTTTGAAGTAAGTATTTCGAAACCATTATGGCGCGGACTTTTCAGCCTCCGTTTCGCATCAGCTCAGAAGCTCGCACAATGGCTGCAACCACACGGTCGCGATCTGCAAGCGGAATGTCCGGGTAAATCGGCAAACTCACAACAGTCTGGGAGAGCTCTTCTGAAACGGGAAACGAACCAGTCTTCTGATTCAAAAACTGGTAAGCATTCTGCAAATGAATTGGGATGGGATAGTGAATACCAAATGCAACTCGCGATGCTTGCAACTGCTCTAACACCAGATCGCGATTAGCGGTTCGAACTACATAGAGGTGATAGACGGGCTCGCATTCAGGAATTGTCTTGATAGGGCTGATCCCAAATAACCCCTCGAACTTTCTGTCGTAGAAAGCGGCAATCTCTCGCCGCTTCTCATTTCCAGAATCGAGGGAGGGCAATTTGGCGCTGAGAATAACGGCTTGCAGCGAATCGAGTCTGAAGTTATGCCCGATCATGTCGTGATGATACTTCTGCTCCGAGCCGTGGTTGCGCAACAAAGTCACTTTCTCAGCAAGAGCTGCGTCATTGGTCACGATAGCGCCACCGTCTCCGGCGGCACCCAAATTCTTTCCCGGGTAAAAACTAAAGGCTGCTGCATGTCCAAACGAACCGACCCTGGACCCTTTGAACTTGGCACCATGCCCCTGACAGGCATCTTCCAGGACCAACAATTTATGCGCTTTAGCAATGTCCATAATTTTGTCCATCTGTGCAGGTTGTCCATACAGATGAACAGGAATCAAGGCCTTTGTCTTTTTCGTAATGGACTGTTCGATCAGATCGGGGTTTATATTAGCTGTGTCGCGTAATGCATCGACAAATCGAGGCTCTCCACCACAAAATGAAATCGCTTCAGCTGTAGCAATAAAACTGTTTGGTGCCGTTATAACCTCGTCGCCGGGTCCAATGCCCATAGCAAGCAGAGCCAGATGCAGAGCTGCAGTACCTGAATTCAAACCGACACAGTACTCAACCCCGCAATAAGCAGCAAACTCCTCCTCGAACTTCTTCAGAGCAGGTCCCATAACAAAACTCGAATCTTTGAAGACAGTACTGATGCCGGCAAAAATTTCGTCTTTCAAATTTTCATGTTGAAGCGACAGATCCAGGAACGGTACTAATTTCTCTGTAGATACATCAGCCATTTTTTGAATCTCCGGTCGCTTCCAAAATCTTCACTACTATCTCAAGCGCCGCCTGCAATCGTTCGAAGCACACGAGACGGATTGCCTGCAACAACGCAATCGTTCGGCACATCCTTAACGACTACGGCACCTGCTCCGATAACCGCATTGCGACCGATGGTGATTCCGCACATTATCACCGCACCTGAGCCAATTGAAGCACCAGCCTGTACTACAGTCTTTACGAGCGTCCAGTCGCTTTCCGTTTGCAACGCACCGCCTGCAGTAGCACGGGGAATACGATCATTAATGAATACGACACCATGACCGACAAATACTTCATCTTCAATAGTCACACCCTCGCAAATAAAAGTGTGACTGGAAATTTTGCAGCGCTCGCCGATAAAGGCATTTTTCTGAATTTCGACAAACGGACCGACTTTGGTTTCAGCGCCAATCGTGCAGCCGTACAAATTGACGAAATCATTGATCACTACATTGTTTCCCAACTTCACGTCAGGAGCGATTTTTTGCAGCGGTCCGGGCTGAAAACTCATTACTTCTCCATCTTCACATTTGCGAGAGATGGTCTTTTGATTGACTCTTCAGCAAGCTCCAGCAACCGAACCACCCTCAAACCAGAGTGCCCATCGGTCAACGGCACTTTCTTGTTGACGATGCAATCGACAAAATGCAGTGTTTCATACTTAAGCGCTTCTGTCATATCGTAGACCGGCGCCTTCATTTCACCGTGCCTGTATTGAACAAGAGCCTTATACCGAGCCGTTTCCGTCTCAGGTGGCTTACTCAATAATTCTATGCCCTTATCGTAAATACGAACCTTTTCAATCGGTCGATGGTCGTCAAACGCCAACATCTTGCGCGTGCCACCAATCAGCATCTCGCGAATTTTCACAGGTGAAAGCCAGCTGACATGGAAATGAGCAATGAAGTCGTCTTCGAACTCCATGGTCATAAATGCCACATCTTCGATTCTCGTTTCAGTGTGTGATTTACCGATCGCCTGGATAGACCGCGGCGCTCTTCCAATCAGGTGATCGAGCAAAGAAAAATCGTGCGCTCCCAGATCCCAGATCACATTGACATCATTTTGAAAGAGTCCAAGATTTATCCTCGTCGAACTGAGATAAAGCAGAGTGCCCAGCTCGCCGTCATCTATCAATTGTTTGATCAATCGCACAGGTCCGTGATAAACGAAGGTGTGGTCGACCATGAGGACGAGTCCCTTCTCTTCGGCAATAGCAATCAAATCTTCGCATTGGGCAGAGCTTCTGCACATCGGCTTGGACAGTAACACATGCTTTCCCGCTTTCAAAGCTTGTTTTGCCAGCTCATAATGCGAGTCAACCGGAGTAGCGATGACGATGGCATTTAGATCCTTGTCTTCCAGCATCAACGTGTAGTCAGTAATGAAATTGACAGACTTGTATCTGGAACGATGCCGCTCGAGGTTGGCAGGGTTCAAATCACAGATATACTTCAAATCGACGTTATCGATTTCGCTGAAATTACGGACGAAATTTGGTCCCCAATATCCGTAACCGATTATTCCTACACTTATTTGCTGCATCGAAAGCGCCTTAATTTACCTGTGTGCAATCATATCACGATCAAATTGCCCCGGAAGGGCGCCCAGACCGGCTCGACCGGCATTGCAAAACATCATTGCTAACGACCTTTCTGAGAAGTCGCGGTCATTCGCTTGAAGGTACGCTCGCGCCAGTAGGAAAAGACGTCGATCAAGGACGCAATTACCACTTTCAAAGCACCAGCCCTTGCTACGCCTGCCTCACGAGGCAGATACTCGATACTGACTTCGCCAATTTTATAACCGGCGTCATTTGCTCGAAGCAAGAGCTCCGGCATTGCAAAGCCGGTACTTTTGCCCTTCATATCGCCCAGAAGCGACCGCACAACCTGGCGCTTGTAGACCTGAATGAAACTGTAGTCTCGCAGTTTCATGTCGAACAACAAATGCAAAAGCAAAAGATTGGCATGCGAGAGGAACAGCCTGTAAGGGGTGTATCCGGGGCGCCCCTTCCGGCTCGCAACGACAACATCGTGGTTATCAAGCTCAGGAAGAATGAGGGAAAGGTCGTTCAAGTCAAACGGGTAATCGACTCCGTTGTGAGTAATCAGATCACCTCTTGCCACTGCGAAAGCCTTAAGCAGACTCTCACCCTGTCGCAGATTTTTCTCGTTGTTTATCAGGCGAATGCGCTCATCGACCGAAGCCAGTCGCTGAGCGATGGCTGGTGTTGAATCGGTACTGGCATCATTGACGATGATGATTTCGAAGCTGTCAAAAAACTTCTCCAGAGCCTGGACAGACCGCCTGATCGTACTTTCCAGACTTTCTTCTTCGTTGTAGGCAGGATAGACTACCGTTATTGGAGTTTTTTGCTCTGATTCGATCACAGCTAATGGCGCCAGGTAATAGTAAGTAGGGCTAGGAAAAACATGCAAAATGCACGCCCATGCATAGATTGTACCCCCGAGCCAGGCAATTTAACGACAGAGCATCGGTGGCAGAAAGTCCTTCTGTTATGGACCGGGCGGACCAGACCGCCCAGTGTTAACGAAGCTTAATATTTAGATCGCACCGCACATGGTGACAGGCGGAGCAACAGTTAGCACCACATGCGGTTCAGATCGATCGCCACCCTCCCTGGTGGCAAGATTATTAAAAATTGAACAATTCCGGGACAATTTATATATAATCTGCTTATCTAATGGTTCGCATTTGGTGGCAGATCATGGGCAGGTTAGTTCAAAAATTTGGCGGAGCAACGATAGCGGATCTCGATCGCATTCGGAAAGCCGCAGAAATAGCCGTTAAACAAGCGTCGGAAGGCAATGAAGTCGTAGCAGTGGTATCAGCCATGGGGCGCAGCAGCGACCACCTGAAAGCGATGGCTGACGAATTGACGGATCAACCGAGCGCGCGAGAACTTGATGTCTTATTGTCGACTGGTGAACAAGTATCAGGAGCGCTGATGACGATGGCGATTCAATCGCTTGGCTACCAGGCGCGTTCCTTTACCGGTGCTCAGGCAGGCATTGTCACAGAACACCGCCATGGCATGGCGAGCATCAAAGACGTGCACCCTGAAGCAATCGAAGCCGCACTCAATCGTGGGGAGATCGCCGTAGTCGCGGGCTTTCAGGGCATGACCGAAACCAGCGAGATCACCACGCTGGGACCTGGGGGCTCCGATACCACTGCAGTAGCACTGACCGCGGCCCTCGCCGCGGAGCGATGCGATATATACAGTGACGTAAGGGGAGTGTTCACAGCCGACCCGCAAATCGTCGGTAATGCTCGCTGCTTACCGGCCTTGAGCTATGAAGAGATGCTCGAGATGACTTCGTCTGGAACCGACTTGCTCAGCACCAGTTCCCTCGAACTGGCTCTTGACACTCACATTCCCATAAGGGTCAGAGCCAGTCACAGACCAGACGATCTGGGCACATTAATCACTCACAAATGGGTTGCCCCTGACTATGCCATCTGTGCTGTGTCTGTCGATCGCAATCACGCTTCGCTAAACCTGACTACCACCACACCTGGTGCGCAGACGCTGGAAGGGGTCTCGAATCTTTTCACACGGCTGCAAGAGTTGAGCATCTCAACAGATATGATGATGCTTCTGGCTCGCGAGGATGAACCGTCTCAGGAACTTGCCCTTACCGTTGATCGAAGAGCCATCAATCGCGTCAAAACAATTATCGAGTCGTTATCTGAAAGCCTCGGCAATCCTAAAGTGACATTCGACACAACCAGCGCCCGCATATCTGTAATCGGCAGACACTTGACTTCGCGAACAGATATCGTAGCCGGGGTCTTCGCCACGCTACACGCAGCCTCGATTCCTGTGCAATTAGTAGCTACAAGCGATATGCGAGTGACGGTACTTTTACCCGATCAACATGCCGCTGAGGCTGTGCGATTGATACACAATCGGTTCAAACTCGCCGACTCATCCTCAGCAGCCTTTAACTAGAATCAATTTGCTTCTCAGCACCTCTAGAGCGACACTTTTCACAGGTCGTCGCGTATAGTAGTGATCGTAGTCTTTGAGAGATAGACAAATGTCCCCAAATTTTGACAATCTGGTAAACAAAGGCAAAGGCTTTTTAAAACAAGCTGCCGACCAAACAACACGCATCGCGAAAATCGGTAAGCTCAACACGAACGTATTGACACTGCGCTCTGAGAAGGGCAGGCATCTGCAAACGATCGGACTGCGCACATATACTCTGTTCACCGAGAACAGCAAGATTGACGGCGTCGTTCTGCAAGAGAAAGTGCGCGACGAAATTGCTCAAATCGAGCGCATCGAAGGTCGCGTCAAAGAATTAGAAGAAGAGATTGCAGAATTACGCGCCAACACCCACGTCGACGTCACTGATGTCACCGATGATGATGACGATGACGATGAAGAAGAGCACGAAAAAAGCGATAAGGACAAATAAGATCGCCAACAGCCTTCGCAAAAATCAATTGGAATCCAAATAATCCGCAAATAGAAACTGATCACGATAACTACGAGAATTTAGAAGCATGAATGGTAAACGAACTCGCAACGAAGTAATCGCTGTTAGTGTAGTGTTGATGCTGTCTCAGTTGCCGGCACTGGCTGACGCAATATCACCGGCAATCAAAGGCGACGGAAAACAATACTCGAAAGACGCTGCCAATACGTCTTACTATGGCACGGGTATTTCAGGGCGATTGACCGAAGCATCCACGCTTCGATTTGAAGGCGAGCAAGAAACAGCAGCTGCCAATCACGACCTCGCAATCAAGAAATTACAGAAAGCTGTTCAGCTGGACCCCGCCGATCCGACAGGGCACATTCTTCTGGCGCGAGCACTCTCAGCCAAGGTGCGCTCGTCGTCCAGACCAGACGAAAAACAAATCGCACAGGCGATTGAAGAGTGGAAATTGATCTGGCACCACGACGCAGATCTGCTCGAACAAGTCGAAGGCAGACGGGAAACACATGCTCTTCAAAAACTGGCCAAAGCGGTAGCAAAATACAATCAGGAGCATCCTGCTAATTCGCAGGTAGCAGCCAAAACTTCTACAGATAAGCTTTAAGCAGGGCTTGCTGCTTGGGTTTGGCTTCCTGCTTGGGTTTAGCTTCCTGCTTGGGTTTAGCTTCCTGCTTGGTTTAGCTTCTGCTTGGGATTAGCGTCCGGGCTTTGGGCTTTGGGCTTTGGGCTTTGGGCTTGAAGCTTCAGGCTTAGAGCTTGCTAGCGGCCTTTTCCTTGGCGGCAGATTTGCTGGTCGCCTTTCCGTGCACAGGTGTCAGCCACTTGTGATATTTCTCGTTCTCACCACGACAGATAGAGATGTAGGTGTCTTTGATCTGGTTAGAAATCGAGCCTGACTTTCCGTCACCTATTTTACGTTTGTCCACTTCAATAATAGGTGCGATCTGAGCCCCGGTACCGCAGAAGAAGAGTTCGTCAGCAGTGTAGAGTTCGCTTCGATCTACTGTGCGAGAGACGGTCTTCAATCCCAACTCTTGTTCCGCCAACTCCATGATGCTACTGCGGGTGATGCCCTCAAGAATATTCTCTGTAGTCGGTGTCGTAATCAATTGTCCACGCTTGACCATGAAAAGGTTCATGGCACTGCCTTCAGAGACGTGTCCGTTCTCAGAAAGCACTATGCACTCATCAAAGCCGGCCATGACAGCATCTGTCTTTGCCAGAGCGGTATTGGCATATGCTCCGACAATTTTAGCTCTTGCCGGTATAGCGTTATCTTCAACTCGCCGCCAGCTTGAGATTTGAACTTTCAGTCCTTCGGCACCATGAAAGTAATCGCCAAAGGGGACAGTGAATATACAAACGTCGCTAGGATTGTTATCGAGACTCGGACCCACTCTGTGAGCAGTCTTATAGGCAGCCGGTCTGATATAGGTGTCCGTGGTCGGGGCATTGCGCTTCAAAAGCTCGACAACAATGTTGCAGAGCTCATCAACTGAGTACTTCGGCTCAAGATACATGATTTTCATGCTGTCCTTCATGCGCTCGAAGTGCTCACGCAACCGGAAAATGAACAACTCCTCCTGCTTGGCGTTCCAGTAAGCTCGGATGCCTTCAAAAACAGCCGTGCCGTACATGAAAGAGTGATTCATGATGTTGATGTTGGCCTCTTCGATCGGTACGAAGTTACCTTTGAAGTATGCCAACGATTTGTTATCAGTTTCCATTGCGCCTCACAGAGTGATGTTTGATGTTTGGTGATTGGTTTATTCGGGGATTCTATGCGTCTGGTTTCTTACTGTCACAAAAACGAATGCGATCAACAACAGCTTGTCGCTGGCCCGCATCTGGCTTCAAGTCCAGAAACCGGCTGAATGCTTTGGATGCGTTGTCCCATTCCTGGTCGCTTTCACAGACTGTGCCAAGCTCGTACCAGGCATCAGCCAGTGTAGGCTCGAGCTGCACCGCTGTGCGAAACTCAGCCTTAGCTTCACTGTATTTAGTCAATCGCTTCAGGCATTTGCCAATGCCGAGGTGGCACTGACCTGAGTTGGGATATTTAGCCGACTGCTTCTGGAAGAATGCCAGCGCCGTTTCGGTATTACCCATGGTGAGTTGGTTATATCCGCTGCTCAGAGCCTTATTCCAATCTGCCGGGTCCTTACCAAACGATGGCAGACTGAAGCAGCCTGCCATCGTTATCGTGATTGGAATGAGAACTGCGCCGCGGAGTCTGGAGTTAAATGAGGAAATCATTTTATTTGTCCTTTTCCGCTTTGTCGCCCTTACTTAGTTTTCTTGGGTGGTGCCAACACGGTTCCGGTCGCGCTTATTGAGCGAATCGGAGCGATATCGCTGCCGGGCACCGGTTGTACAACAATTGCCGAGACATCTGTCGTTACCTTAGCCACGTTATCACCGACTTTTACTCCGGAACCTTTAGTGATGTTACCGGTGGAATTGTCTGCTTCAACACTGCTCAACTTGATGATGGCAATTGTGTTTGTCAGCTCTTTCAAGACCTTACCGCTGGTTGGGTCTTTAATAGTCTTGTAAGCACGTTGCACTTGCAAGTTATCTCCGGCAGCAAGACCGTTAACCTTGCCCAGGTTGACGATAACCTGAGTACCGGTCACATCTGCAATCTTTCCAGTTACGTTCTGAGCAGCAAGCGATTGATTGTCGGGAATTTTTGCAGCCAGAGCATCGAGCTGCGATCCGAGCGAATCAACTGCCTGCATTGTGGCTTCACCAGCAATGGAGGTGGCAAAGTCAGAGGAGCCCATGTCGAAACCGGCGCCGCCACCGAACAGAGATACACCTTTTCTCAGTGATTCACCTGTTCCATGTACAGAGCCGAGAATTTCTCCGGTTGTGACGTCGATGATGCGAGCATCAACTGCCACCTTAACCGTGCTCTTGTGGCTGCTGGCGCCACCGAACATGCTCAAGTAGCCACCGTAGGGCACATATCCCAGTGCACCAACTGCGCCACTAGCACTGGTCGATTTCGACTCGAAACCGAACTGTGTGACAGTTCCCACAACCATCGCATCGATGCTCAACAGTTTACCGATTTTGATAGCTGTTTGCGGATCGGCGCGGTCGCTGACTGAAAAATTCTGTTCTTTCAAAATTGAGTCGAGCATCTGTCTGTCGACCACTGAGTACGTCCCATCGTTAACCAGCTTGGTGATAAGCAAGCTGACGATACCTTTACCTACGTCGTAAGTGCCAACTTGACCACCTTGTACCGCGCCATAATCGAAAGGCATGATAGCAATGCGTCTTTTTGCACCAGCCATCGCTGTCTGCGGCATTACGAGGTTTACAACGAAAAGAAGTGCGATAAGCATTGCACTGGTTTTGCGCGTATTCATCTTTATGTATTCTCTCCCTACCAAATTTGGAGTGGTTTTTCGTTTGCCGCTGCGCACGGCTAAAACGCAGGCACTAGCCTAGAAGTTTACTGGATTGACGCCGGAGAATAGGAGGTTTTTATGTTAAGACTGCGACTGGCACAGCTTTCCAGGTTAAGTTCTCACTAATGTGCAGCGGCCTTGTGGGCTTTAGAAACGGGTTTCGGCTTGGCATCCCGCTGCATTTCCAGCTTTCTTTTCAATTGCTGAACGGCCGCGAAGTGAGGCGTATCTGGACTGATCGGTCGTAACAAAGCGATAGCTTCATCAAACTTGCGCTCTTGACCCAATCTGGTTGCTTTGATCATGCGCTCGCGAGTTTCCATTTCAATTTCAACAGCCTGTTGAATCGGACCCACGGCGCGATCTGCCAGACCGCCGATGACGTCTTGCACCGCGTTGTCGACAAGCTTTTTGTTCAACTGGGCGCCCGGAGTGAGCGAAAAGTCCTGGTTATATTTCTGCAACGAGACCGTATTGATGATATGTCCGTTCGTCGTTTTAGTGGTCACAGTGCCGTTGTAGCGAATTTGACCACTATTTTGATCGAGCATCTCTTTGATGTTGCAAACGACGTACCAGTCTGGATTGACGGTACTCAGGGCAACATCTTGATTGCTCTGCAACTGCCCGTTGATGCGGTCACAGACTTCTTGTTCTTGACCGGAGCCCCCACCGGGCACTACCGCGATGCGTACAGGAGGTGCATCAGCAAAAGCTGGACCGGCGCAGGTGAGAGCTGCCAGGCACAGCCCCATGCACCAGTAGACGATTCTTCTGGCTTCCGACCAGTTAAAAGCCATTCTCTATCCTCCTGAAATACGCTCGTAAAGCAGGCAGCTGCCTGCTCAGCTTACTGGGGTAAGTCAGCCGGATGCAATCAAACAGCCCGGCTATCCTCTTATCGGGCGGTCAACTCCGGCTTAATTAACGAAGTTCAACCCAACAATTACGGACGCATTTGATCTTAACCGGATTTCTCCGCGAGGGCTTGCTTGAGTTGTGAGAAAGCAGCTCCGATTTTGCTTGGATCTTTGCCGCCAGCCTGCGCCACCTGAGGCTTTCCGCCTCCGCCTCCACCGCAGACAGCTGCGAAATCCTTAACTAAATTACCTGCACTTATCCCATCTTTAACAAGCGGGTCGGCCACACCTGCTGCAATAGAGACTTTATCGGGTCCGGAAGCAGAGGCGAGCAAAACGACCGTAGCGTTGCTCTGATTTCTCATTTTTTCTACTGCACTCTTCAATCCTTCAGGAGTCATGCCAGGCAATTCTCCAGCGATCAAATCGATGCGCCCCAGTTTCTCAGGACGCAAGCTGGAAACCCGCACCAGAGCGAGTTCTTCTTCACGCGATTGCAAAACTTTGTCTTTTTGCTTCAACTGCTCTTGCAGTCTTTCAATTTGAGCTGCCAGGTCAGCCGGCTTGACTCGCAAGATGCCTGAGGCATCGTTGAGAACAGACATGCTCTGAGCAATGTGATTCCAGGCAGCCGGTCCGGCCAGCGCCTCGACGCGTCTGACACCAGATGCGATACTGCCTTCAGAGATGATCTTAATCGGTCCGATCTCACCCGTGCTCGAGACATGAGTGCCACCACAGAACTCCAGACTGACATCGCCCATCTTCAAGACGCGCACGATATCACCGTACTTTTCGCCAAACATGGCGACAGCTCCAGTCTTCTTAGCTTCGTCGAGCGGCATCTCTTCAGTGATTACAGGATAGTTGCTGCGTACCCATTCGTTCATAACCGATTCGACTTTCTTCAATTCGGCGGCAGTCGGCTGGCGCTCGAATGAGAAGTCGAAGCGCATCGTCTGTGGACCGACCTGCGAACCAGCCTGAGCCACGTGGCTGCCAAGCAACTGCCTGATGGCAGCGTGGAATATGTGGGCAGCGCTATGGTGCAGCATAGTCGCAGTGCGCCGTTCACGGTCGACGCTGGCGGTGAGTTCCTGACCGGGCTCAATCAAGCCGGACATAGCGCGCACTTTGTGCACGTGGAGACCTTCGTGCTTTTTGGTATCAAGCACATTCAGACGAGCGTCACGATTTTCCAACACACCGGTATCGCCAACCTGTCCACCTGATTCAGCATAGAACGGTGTCTCGCTCAAGACAACCTCGACTTCTTCGCCCTCTTCTGCATGGTCGACGAGTTTGCCGTCTTTGACGATAGCAAGCACGTTTCCTGGCGATTCGAGAGTTTTATAGCCTGTAAATTTCGTCTTTCCGTGTTCTTTCAAAACCTTTCCGAAAGCTTCGTCACCGGCAATGATGACGTTGAATTTGCTTCCTGCAGAAGCTTCTTCATGAGCTTTTCTCGCTTCAGCAAATCCAGCCATGTCAACGGTCTTCTTGTGCTCATCTGCAATCTCGCGAGTCAGCTCGATTGGAAATCCATAAGTCGAGTAGAGATTGAAAGCATCTTTGCCCGGAATTTCGGCAGCATCGCCCTCCAGCAATTCATTCAGCAACGTCATACCGCGGTCGATTGTCTTTGCAAAACGTTCTTCTTCGTCTTTGATCACTTGCGCGATCAACTGCTCATTACGCAATTCGGGATAATGCGAGCCGTAGAGCTCCACCACCTTTGGTACCAACTTGTAGATGAACGGTTCGGTAATTCCGAGCAAACGACCGAAGCGAGCGGCTCTGCGCAAAATGAAACGCAAAACATAACCACGACCGATATTGCTCGTACGCACTCCGTCAGCAACCAGGAAAGTGACTGCACGAGTGTGATCGGAAATGATTTTCAAGTAACTATCGCGCTTAACCTCGGGCTTGACCCAATCTGCAGCTCTCGGAACGCCGCCTGTATACTCGACCCCGGCAAGTTTCGCCGCCTCTTGCAAGATTGGAAAGAACAGATCAGTTTCGTAGTTGTTGTCCTTTTTCTGCAGAATCAAAGCAACACGTTCGAGCCCTGAGCCGGTATCAACGTTCTTCTTCGCCAGTTGGGAGAAATTGCCGTTTTCATCTTTGAACATTTCCATGAAAACGAGATTCCAGAACTCCAGATAGCGGTCGCAATCGCAAATCCCGATGCCGCATTTGGCAGGATCAGAGCTGCATCCAAATTGCTCGCCGCGATCGTAATAGATCTCAGAACAGGGTCCACATGGGCCTGTTGGTCCAGGCGGTCCCCAGAAGTTGTCCGACCGACCCATTCTGATGATGCGCTCGGCTGGCAAACCTACAGTCTTGTTCCAGATTTCGAATGCTTCCTCGTCTGGATCGTTTTTGTCATCACCTTTGAATATAGTGACGTACAGCTGCTCTGCTTCAAGTCCGAGATCTTTGGTTACAAATTCCCAGGCCCATGGAATCACTTCTTTCTTGAAGTAATCGCCGAAACTAAAATTGCCGAGCATTTCGAAAAAGCTGTGGTGACGAGCGGTTCTGCCTACATTTTCGATATCTGAGTCTTTTCCACCGGCGCGAGCACACTTCTGAACCGTGACAGCGCGTGGAGGCTCAGGAGCAGGCGCCTGCCCGAGAAAAATGGGCACAAATTGCACCATTCCGGCTGATGTCAAAAGCAACGTCGGATTGTCAGGAATCAAACTGGAGCTGGGCAAGTGGGCATGACCGCGCTTATCACGGAAATACTCGATAAACTTGTCTCTTATTTGCGACCCTGACAGTGGCATGTTCTTCTCCAAATTAATGTGCCTAGAGTGGATACCGGCGGCTCTGCAAGCGCACGACAGTCGGTCTGTCTTGTGCAGACAACGACAATCAAGCACACTCAACTGAAGCTCTATTGAGTATATCCTACAAATGCCGTTATTTTGCGTAAGGTAACGGAACGCGAAAAGCAGACACAGCCTTGAGTTTACTTTGTTCGGGCGGAATCAAGGATGTAGCAATGATGCGCCGGATCTGCTACCCTTCCAGTCTGAGAATTTCTGGCTACAGGCGGCTCCCGGTGAAACTTCGCAAGGTTCTGATTCTTCACAAGAAGTCCACCTATCAAATTCAAGCCTTAGAGCACAGAGAATCACGTTTTTTAAAACTTTTAGAAGAGGGAAGCGACGTTGTCACACGCGTCAAAATCGCTCATAACGAGCACGTAGAAACCCTCGAACTACTTGAGAAGGAACTGATCAAACGCCAGGTCGAATATCGCTCCATAGCGCGCGCCGAGCTGACACAAAAGATTACAGATGTCGACCTGGTCATATCTGTGGGTGGTGACGGTACTTTTCTTGACGCTTCTCACTCAGTCGACGGCATTCCAGTCTTAGGCATCAACTCATCCAGCTCTTCTAGCTTCGGTCACTTCTGCCTTGGCAATCAGAAAAATCTCAAGGAAGTGTTGGAGCAAATCGAAGACGGAGAACTGACAACAAGACCGATTCTCAGGCTGGAGCTCTGGCTTAATGGCTCCCTTTTGCCGGAACTGGTACTAAATGAAGTGCTCGTCAGCCATTCAAACCCGGCTGCAACAACGCGCCTCTTCATGGAAATCAATGGCGAGCGCGAAGAGCAGCGCTCTTCGGGTGTCTGGATAGGCACACCGGGCGGCTCGACCGGCTCACTCAGATCGGCTGGTGGTGAAGTTTTACCAATCACCGATAACCGTTATCTGTATATCGTTCGTGAACCTTGTATGCGCCCGGGTGAGCACTATAAATATCTAAGAGGTATCCTCGACCATTCTCAGGAGATGCGCATCGTTTCTCAAATGAGAACGGGAGTCTTGCACATCGACGGTCAACATATAGACTATCAATTTGGGCTTGGTGATGAGCTGCTGATCAGAGGAAGCGAACACTACCTTCGCGCTTTTATCGCAGATGACGTCAATGCCAGGTTTGTTTGAATCCGAAAATTTGTGAGGTCGTAATGGATCCTTCTGACACAGTTGCAGTCGTTGCCGGTAAATTTACGGCGCGCGCAATTCGTTTCATGGGTGCAGGATTGGGCTCGAACCTGCCCGGCAAGTTAGCAAGGCGTTTTGCTCCCACTGTTTTGACAAAACTCTCACAGCAAGCCAAAAGCGGCGTCATCGCAGTGACCGGCACGAACGGCAAAAGCACCACATCTGGTTTACTCTCGTCAATTTTGCGGGCTGCCGGTCTGGAGCTTGTGCACAATAAGCAAGGTGCAAATCTGGTGGCAGGCATAACCGCCAGTCTGGTTGAGTCTGCCAGCTGGAGCGGCAAGCTCTCTGCCGACTATTGCCTCTTCGAAACAGACGAAGCAGCACTGCCTTTGATCGCCAGGGAAGTAAAGCTCACGCAGGTCGTGGTCACGAATCTATTCAGAGATCAGCTCGATCGCTTCGGAGAACTAGATACCACTGCCAAATTAATAGCCAGAGGAATTCTAGAAAATAAGACTCAGGCAATTCTCAACGCTGATGACCCCAATGTCAGTCAGCTCGTGCCTGAATGCCCGCGCATATTCTTTGGCATCGAGTCAGTGAAAGGACAAACAGAGAAACAGAGCACCATGCCTGATGGCATGGGTCCGCAATCAATGGAACTCTCCTACTGCGCTCAATGCGGTGCGGAGACAAAATACTCACTCGTGTTTTACGGGCAGCTCGGACACTGGAGCTGCACCAGTTGCGACTATAAACGCCCGGTTCCACGAGTGAAAGCCAGTGACGTCGAAGTTGGACCGACCGGCTCCACTTTCACCCTCACAATTGATGAACGGCAAGGCGACGCCGTGGTACCGCTGCCAGGCATGTTCAACGTCTACAATGCTCTCGCCGCCGCGGCAAGCGCCGCTTCGATCGGCGTTACGATCGAGACTATCAGGCAGGGCTTGAAAAACTATCAAACGCTCTTCGGACGCTCAGAACGAGTGGTCATCTCAGGCAAGAACGTCTTGATTCAGTTGATCAAAAATCCGGCTGGTGCCAGTCAAGCAATCAGTGCGGTGGCAGCCGATCCCCAGGCACGAATTTTGATTGCCATCAACGACAATTATGCTGATGGAAGAGACATATCATGGCTCTGGGATGCTGATTTCGAACAACTTGCCGCTCACACGAAAAAACTGATTGTCAGCGGGCAGCGCGCAGAAGACATGGCCGTGAGAATGAAGTATGCAGGAGTTGCCAACGAGAGCATCCATACCGAACCGAAACTTGATAAAGCTCTCGATCAGGCACTAGACATGGTGCAATCAGGAGAGACTTTGTGGATTCTTCCAACCTATACATGTTTGCTTGAGATGCAAAAGATCCTGAAAGCCAGAGGAGTGTCACTGGCGGGCACCTGAACACGGCTCTCACTTCGGTTTAGCTTTCTTATCTTCCGGCTCGCGCATGTAGTCGAGAGCATCGGGCGACGGGGAGGGAACATTCATCCCGTTTGTGCGCAACGAAACAAAGTTAGCCACACGCAGAAAGTTTTTTGGTTTAGCGAAAGTTTGGGGCGGCACGTATGCGCGTTCAATCGACTTGGTGCGGATGTGAGTAAATCTGCCACCATTTTCATTGATGCGCGCGGCACGCAGGGGCAACCCGTAGCCTGGTGGCATCTCGGAAAAGCTCATGAAAATGGCACAGGCGTCAGACAGCCTGGCTGGTACTGGAAAAGCTTTCGTCGCCCAGAACTCGAATGTCTGCCGACCTTTCTTATTTGCCACCTCGTATTTGTTAGCCTTGACACCGCAGATATCGAAATCACCGCCTTTCTTGATCGTATATTTGGCTGCCGTCTCCTTTCGACGTGAAGTATGCATGCTGAATGCTTCCATCGGCAGCTGCAAATAGCGTTTGTTCTTTGGATTGAACAAATACATATCGTAATCAGGTGGCATGATCAGAAGCGTACAATCTTCCGTGTCGATACGAATTGCATCTTTCGTCAAGGTCGTCTCAAGCACTCCCTGCTCGTCGCTTATCTGCAGAAGACGCCACCCATTCACAGGCGGAGCAGCGCAGACAGCACTGCCAGAGAAAAATGTCAGTCCCAAAATTCCTAAAATGCTCAGACGGCGAAGTAGTTTCATTACCCTGCATGTTTTTTGACGCCTGTTTTAATATGCCCAGATAAAGCTCGACTTTCCGGGCATAGTAATCCTACAAATAATGCAACAAAGATGGATGCCAACTTAGAGCCCCAGAAAAATACAAAATCCCAGCGCGTATCATGGCTGGAGAGCTCAGAGACCACAGAGTCGACTGAGTCAGTGGCTTCTAATATCGATCCCTTTCTTGAAGCGGCGCGTGCCACCTCGGAGCGCCTGGAAATTCTCGAGCCGATTGGCAAAGGCGGCATGGCTGTCGTCTATAAAGCCCAACACATGGTGATGAACAAACCAGTGGCAGTCAAACTGCTGCTGCCTCACCTGACCAGCGATCCGACCAGCTTGAAGCGCTTTCAGCAAGAAGCACAGGCGACCGCAACGCTGTCACATGCCAACATCGTGCACATTCACGATTGTGGTTTAAGCAACGGCCAGGCCTTCATCATCATGGATTTTGTCGAAGGCAAAAGTCTGGAGCAAATCGTGCGCGAAGAGCCGCTAACACCGGAGCGAGCCGTCGACATATTCGTGCAAATTTGCGAGGCGCTCAATCATGCCCACGAGCGCAACATTATTCACCGCGACCTCAAGCCAAGCAACGTCATGCTCACGACTGATAAAAACGGGTTCGATGTGGTTAAAGTCGTAGACTTCGGCATCGCCAAGCTTCTGACCAACGACGATGGCATGACGATGAACAATCTCACCCAGACAGGCGATGTCTTCGGCAGCCCGCTCTATATGAGTCCGGAGCAGTGTGCGGGCAAGAAATTGGACAACCGTTCCGACATCTACTCGCTGGGATGCCTGATGTACGAGGCGCTGACGGGATCTGCGCCCATAGTTGGAAAAAATTTCCTGGACACAATGCAAAAGCACCTCACTGATATGCCGGCACCGTTTCCGCCGGAGCTGACCAAAAATCCACTGGCCAAAAAACTGCAAGTAATAATTTTCACCTGCCTGGCTAAAGACCCTGCTCACCGCTATGCCAGCATGAAAGAGATATCGGTCGACTTGAGAAGCGCAGTAGCCAATACCAGCACCAAAGGCGGTGCGTGGAAAGAAAAGGAGAAGTCGCTCGAACAAATCATCAAAAAAACCAACTCGAAAAAAAATAAGTTTCAACAGATCGCCGCTTTCGGCGCTGCCGTGATCTTGATTCCTTGCTCATTCCTGCTCGTTACTGATATCACCACTTCATCTCCTTACGAAAATGTGCCCGTATTTCACATGGTCGATCTCAGTCAACCCAAGCAGAGTCTGACCTACGAGCACGACTTGAAAATTGTCTTGAACGACAAGTCGACTACATTGAGCGCAATGCCGACTCTGATGCAGAGACTACGCACCGGAGACACTCTCGGGCAATTCTATATGTCAAATGGAAAATGGAATGAAGCAATTGCCGAATATGAAAAACTGGCAAAATTAGATGCTGGGCTGTCACGCTCCTGCGATTTCCAGAAGTACCTCGGCATCTGTCAGTTGCACTTGAACAATTTCGAAAGCGCTGCTCAACATATGCAGACATGCCTTGATTATGTTTTCTCATCAGTATATGAGCTGAAAAAACGCGAACACACCAGAGCAAAATTGCAGCAACTCCTGAATGGCATTTATGGTGTGAACGAACAGATTGTGCGCTCTGTTTTGATCTACCTGGCTGTGATCGCGGAGCAGGAGAAGCGCTTCGATGTGGCGCAACAATACCTCGACGATCTTCACACCACA
This sequence comes from Candidatus Melainabacteria bacterium, assembly GCA_003963305.1. Lineage (NCBI taxonomy): Bacteria > Bacillati > Candidatus Melainabacteria > Candidatus Melainabacteria bacterium. Next base: position 42,044 of record RXJR01000027.1, read on the forward strand.
GACGAGAGAATTCTGGCCAATCCACATGCAATTGAGAGTTTCTCGGGAGATATTGTTGCTGAGAGCACCAGGAACTCAGCCTATCGAGCCGATTTGCAACGTCTGAATAAAAATCCGGCGGCGGCAGACGAGCTGCAAAAACTTGCACAAAAACCTGATGACACCACGGTGACAGACTGGAAAGCCAAGCTCGACCTGACCCTCGGGCTTGCCAACATGCAAACAGCTAAGTACAGCGATGCCGCAAAGGCTTTCAAAAATGGGCTCAACGAAAAAATCGAAGAGCCGGAAATTAAAAAAGCTTTGAACCGTGAATATTGTCGAGCCCTGTGGGCGAATGGACAGTTTCTTCAAGCGATTTTCGAAAAGCTAACTCATCTCAATTCTTAAATGAAAAACGAAGCTCAGAGATAAATCTCTGTTCCCGAATTTGCTCATTGAATTTCCTACTTCTTCTTATTTTCTTCGAGCATATAGTCGAGAGCATGCGCGCCTGGTATGGGAACGTTTTCGCCAGAGCTGCTAAGAGCAACGAAATTATCTACCCGGGCAAAACCTTTCGGTTTAGAAAATGTTTCAGGACCAATGTAAGCGCGCTGAAGGGAACGTGTGGTCACGTATGCGAACTTGCTCCCGCTCGGGCTCAGACGAATCGCTGAAAGCGGCAAACCATGTCCTGGAGTCATTTCCGGCACACTGAAAAAAATCATGCAGGCGTCTGCCAATTTTTCCGGCACGTTTAAATTTCTCGTTGCTGAAAATTCGAAACGAGGCTTCAGATTTGGTTTTCTTGTATCGGTGCACAAATAGCGATTGGCCTTTACACCACAGATAGTGACATCAGGCTGTTTGTCGACGCGTATGTGTGGAGTAATCTGATTCGGGTGCGTATGGACTATAAACGCTTCAGATGGCTCTTCGATATACCTCTTGGTTTTCTTGTTGTAAATAAAGAGCGGATATTTCGGAGGCAACAAAAGTATTGTCAAATCTGGGGTATCGAGACGCAAAGACTTGGAGGTCAGCTGCGTCTCCAGCACACCGTATTCATCACTCGTCTGCTTCATTATCCAGCCATTGGAGGGCGGCTCAGCAAGCGACTTCTGGCCCATGCAGACCAACAGAAAAGCTATCATCGCAGATGCAACTAAAAGACTGAGGCGCATATGTTTTTGATCCGGGCAAGGTTTCATGTCACAATTCAGTCTATGCCAAACTTACATTTTACGCCATTTGTAGAAGTCGAAAAACAGGCAATACTCTAGAATAGACTAACGTACCAGCCGCCATCGTCAGTTCTTTCGAGCAATACATGGAAAATGACCTAGAGTCTACGCGCAAAGAACAAGCACAAGATGCAGGCGAAATTGCCTGGCTCGATGATTCTTCAGACGGTTTGCCACCGCTGAAAGACCCATTCTGGGCAACTTTGAGTTCCATCTCCGATCGCCTGCAAGTTCTCGGACGCATCGGCAAAGGCGGCATGAGCGTCGTTTACAAAGCACAGCATCTGGCAATGAAGAAGCTGGTTGCTGTGAAATTGCTGTTACCCCACCTGACCAGTGACGCACGCAGCCTGAAGCGCTTTCAGCTGGAAGCCCAGGCCACTGCCAATCTAAATCATCCCAACATAGTCCGAATTTATGACTGTGGAATGAGCCAGGACCAGGCTTTCATCATCATGGACTTTGTCGAAGGAGAAAGCCTGGAGCAGCTCCTCGATCGTGAAAGTAAGTTAACACCGGTGCGGGCGATGGGCATCTTCGCCGAGCTTTGTGAAGGAATGAATCACGCCCATGAAAGCGGCATCATTCACCGGGACCTTAAACCAAGCAATGTCATGCTCACTGTCGATTCAGACGGAATCGAGCACGTAAAAATTGTAGACTTCGGTATAGCAAAGCTATTGGTTGACGACGAAGATGGCAGCACCAGGCATAAACTGACACAAACCGGCGATGTTTTCGGCAGCCCGCTCTATATGAGCCCTGAGCAGAGTGTCGGTGGAAAAATCGACAAGCGTTCGGACATATATTCGATCGGATGCTTGATGTACGAAGTCTTAGCAGGACGACCACCAATCGTCGGCAAAAACTTCCTCGATACCATGCAAAGGCACTCGACCGACGTACCAAAGCCATTTGCTGAAAAATCCGATGCGAAACTGATGACGCGCCTGCAGACGATCGTCTTTACCTGCATGGCTAAAGACCCTGCCGATCGCTATCAAGACATGAAGGCAATACTGAAAGACTTGCATGCAGCAGCTTCCGGAAAAGAAAGCACCGCCATCGGTGCATGGAGTAATAAAGAAAAGTCCTTAGCGAAAATCATCAAGAAAGAAAGCAAGACAAGCCGCATCATCAAAACTGTTGCTCTTTCTGCCGCTGGTCTTTTCCTGGCACTTTCCGGATTTGCTCTTGCCGAAGAGATCAAACGTATAGACAGTCCTTCCAGTTATCAGAGCCAGAACGCTCCTCTTTTCAAACTCGTATCATTGCCCAAACCCACGCTTTTCGATAATTACGAAACACAGAAACAAAACATAGTCCTGGCTATAGACCGCACCGAAGCTGCAGACGACGTTCAACAGGAGGAGGGTCTCGAGACTGCCGCACGCATGTACTTCGCTTACGGTAAGTGGCAGGAAGCAAAACGCCAGTATATGAAACTGCTCAAACTCCCAGTCGGGCTTGAGAAACAAGGTGATTATCACCTCGGTATTGGTTTGTGCTGCCTGGGAGAGAACAAACTTGCCGCAGCAAAAGATGAGTTTAAGACCAGCATCGACTACTACCTGAAACTACAAGACGGCTACCAGAGAGGCGACGAGCATCCAAACATTCCCACTCTTCTTAGTGGCATCTACGGTATCAAGGCACGACAACCGATCAGTTACCTGGCACTGACTGAAGAACTCATGGGCAATCTTTCCCAGGCAGCCGCCAACGCAAAAGTACTGGTCATTTCAGGACGTTCAGACGACGATAGTGAGCGCCCCGCTGAATTCGCCTACATAGCCGACCTGAATCGGCGCATGCAAAAGTACGGCACAGCTGTGGTTACGTTCGAGAATCTAAAAGCCAGTGAAAGTGTTGTTCCCGAAAGAGACTACCGGACGAAACTGTGCTTCGCTATTGGGCTTTGCCTCCTGGCTTCGAATGAACCAGCCAGAGCGGCGACTGTGCTGAACGAAGGACTTCAATTAGGGGCAACAGACAAAGACCTTCTGGTGGCGATGGATCATGAGTATCACCGGGCCCTGTGGGAAAGCGGCTATAAGTTCAAAGCCTTCTTCGAACCCCACCGGCTGAAAGTCGTCAAAGCAGAGCACTGAAAAGCTGAATGCCTTGGCAACCGAAGTAGTTTAAACCTCGGATTGTGGCATATTGATATTGGTGGATCATACAGTGCCCTCAAAAGGTCCATACGCTTCATAGTGCAATAGGGTTCTATGCTCGGTCCTAACGAAAAAGAAAAGCGCTCGCGCACAGACTCGCTGTTTGGAAACGTCGACCCATTGCTGGGTAAGACGATGGGCGGACGCTGGGAAGTGCAGGAGTTTCTGGGCGAAGGCAGTATGAGCGTTGTTTACAAGGCTCAGGACCTGGAAACCAACGAGCCGGTGGTTCTCAAGATTCTTCACCACCACCTGGTAGCCAATGCCAAAAGCCTGAAACGCTTTGAGCAGCGAGCCAAAGCGACAATCGACCTGAAACATGACCGCATTGCCAGAGTCATGGACATACACCTCTCTCCCGACGGTCAGGTCTTTCTGGTTGTCGAGCCCCTGAAGGGCGAGAGTTTAGAAGACCTCCTGGCAAAAACCGGACATTTATCAGTCGATCACGCCGTCGAGATTTTTTCTCAGTCTTGCGAAGCTCTCGAATATGCGCACGGCGAAGATGTACTGCATCGAGATATAAAACCAAGCAACATCGTCTTGCTGGAATCAAATGCCATTACCGACGAAGTGAAATTAGTCGACTTCGGCATCGCGCGCCTGTTGACGGAAGAAGGCGATGACATCAAATCTAGTGGCTATATAACAAGAACCAGGGAAGTCTTCGGCAGCCCCATGTATATGAGCCCAGAGCAGTGCATGGGCAAGAAACTCGACGCCCGTTCCGACATTTACTCAATCGGTTGCGTCATGTACGAAACGCTTACAGGCAAACCTCCTTTTGTGGGCAAGAACGTTCTCGAAACTGCCTATAAACACATGAATGAAGCCCCCAAGCCGATGGTCACAGACACCACCTCGGGACGATCTCTGGCCCGCCTGGAATCAGTAATCTTCAAATGCCTGGCCAAAGATCCAAACGAGCGCTATCAACTCGTTTCCCAGTTGTATCAAGATTTGCAGATGTTGCTCAAAGCCAACGATACGACCTGGGTCAACAATGCTTATGCCCTTAAGAAAATTGCCAAAGCCAAGAAACGCGAAAGCCGCAAGTTCGTGATGAGCTTCGAAGTTGGTGTCTTCAGCGGTGCAGCGCTTTTACTTTTCGCTGTCGTATCGATCTGGTCGTTCATGTTCCTGGGTGCGGATTCACAAGATTATCCAGCCTTCAAAAACGACAAACTATTCGTTGTACAAGAGCGCCGTCAGCCGCCTGAAGTGCCAGACTTCGGCAGTCAGGAAGAAGCATATAAAATGGATGCTGATTCCGCCAAAAAAGAAAAAGGCGAGAAAAGCAAAGACTACCTCAACGCCACCTGGCACCTTTATGAGTTGTACAGACGTGCTGGTCACTGGAATGAAGCAGCCGAAGAGTTAGGCAAATTTATCGAACTGGCTCCGTCTACCGACCCGTCCATCTCTATTCCAGCCATGTACGCCAAGCAGTCACTTTGCTATTTCCAGCAGAATGAACTTGATAAAGCCTTCAAGATTGCTATGCAGTCCATTGAAGAATTTGATAAACAGGGAAATACGAAAGACAGTCACTTAAATCTTGTCTACACAATAGTCGGCGACTACTATTCACAAAAGAACCAACTGTCTGAAGCTGTCGGCATTTACGACAAGGCTTACCAACTGGCCGATCAGCGAAAGTTGGTGGCACCTATGGACTATGTACAAGCTTGTGTTCTGCTAGGCGATATTTACAGACGTCAAAACAAACTGCAAGAAGCCGATCGCCTCTACAAACTGGCGATGGATACATCATCTAATTACATAAACGATCAGAAGCTTTCGACGACACTATTTCTCGCCAAGGCAAAATACGGATATGGACTGGTTCTTTACGCCGAAGGGAAATACAAAGATGCTGAAGCATCATTTCGGGAAGCGCTGCAGAGCTGTAAAACCATACCCGCTCCCCTCGGTGGCGAGAAGAGCGGGCTGTATGGAGCTTGTCGCAGGATGATCGTCGAATGTTTGTGGAAAACAAACCCATTCGCGGCCATATCTGCTCGTTTCGGTAGCGACCCCACCAAGTAGATTACCTACCGCATGGAGCGCCCGCATCCTGCGGGCACCGCACCCTCACGCACGAATCCGCCCCCCTCATGGAGCGCCCGCATCCTGCGGGCACCGTCTGCTATTGCGGATTCGCAGGTGACTTCTTGTTGTTCAAGTCAGCAAGCGCGTCCTGAGCAATCTTAGACTTAGGATTGATTTCCAGAGCCTTTTCGTATTGCGTTTTGGCATCGCCTGTTTGACCCTGTTTTGCAAGGAAAGCAGCATACTGAACGCGTGCAGTCACGTCACGAGGAGTAATCTGCAGTGTCTCTTCGAATGCAGCTTTAGCGCCTTTGGTATCACCATTAAGCGATAGTGCCTCTGCCAAACGGCGATGAGCAGGTCCAAATTTTGGATCTAACTTGATCGCTTTGCGCTGAGTTTCAATTGCGCCCGGCAGATCGCCTTTCTTCTGCATCATCCAACCCAAGCCGCTGAGAGCATTTGGATGCTTGGGAGCAATCTTCAAGGCACTCTTGAAAGCAGCCATGGCGTTGTCTGTTTCGCCTGAATCAGCGTAAATGTTGCCGAGATTGATGTAAGACTCCGGCACATCTTTATTGATTTCGATTGCTGCTTTTTCTTCCTTGATAGCGTTCTGGAAGTCATTCTTCTGCGCGAGCAAAACACCGAGATTGAGATGAGGTGTCGGATCTTTCGGATTCAATTCAGCTGCCTTTTTGTAAGCAGCAATCGCTTCATCAACCTGACCGACGTGAGTGAGGGCAAAACCAAGATCAAGGTGAGCTCTGAAACTAGTCGGTTTCAGTGCGGTAGCCTCACGGAACTCTTTCAGCGCCAGGTCGATTTTGCTCTGATTTGCATAAATCTGACCGAGCACTACGTGCGGCAAGAAGTACTTAGGATCGAGTTTAATCGCTTGCTGTTCTTCCAAAATAGCCGTCTCGTAGTCTTCGTTTGCTGCAAGGGCGGCACCCAATCTCTGGTGGGCTTTTGCATTGTTTGGTTCGAGTCGAATCGCTTCTCTAAATTCGGCGATTGCTTCTTTTACTTTGCCGCGACCATAAAGCGATTCTGCTTTCCGCATCTGAGCGCTCTCAGGTGGTGCTTCATCGGCAAGAGCCGCTAAAGGAGCACTGAAAGCTGTGGCAGCGAACATGACTGCAAGCGCACTGTTCAATGCCAATTTGTTTTTGTCCTTACTCAATTGAAAACGCCTCCGTTAGCATTTATTTTTTAGTCGAGCACAAGAGTGTTGTAGCCCATGGCTTAGTCGCCCCCCGGCTAGTAGGCTGCTTGTACTGCTGGTGAACCCTTGACGATTGCGACACCTGCTGAAGTTCCCAGACGTGTCGCACCGGCATCAATCAATGCCTTTGCTTTTTCCACGTCGCGAATACCGGCGCTGGCTTTAATGCCCAGATTGGCTGAACCGAGCGTCTCTTTGATCAACTTAATATCTTCGACAGTGGCGCCCTTACCATCTTTGACGAAACCAGTCGAAGTTTTCACCATCGCTGCACCGCCTGTGATGCAGGCCTTGGTAGCAGCCACTTTCTCTTCGTCTGTAAGCAAGTCACATTCGATGATCACTTTGACGGGATGGTCTTTTGCAACTTTGACGATTGCTTTGATTTCATCGGCAACAAACGAATGCTCACCATCTTTGAGTGCGCCTATATTTATGACCATATCGATTTCTTCTGCGCCCTCAGAAATAGCTCTCTGAGTCTCTGCAATTTTCACATCAGTGAGATTGGCTCCAAGAGGAAAACCGACTACAGTCGCGACTGCAACATTACTCGCAGACAGCTCTTTGACTGCCTGGCGAACGTGCACAGGATTGACGCAGACAGCAAAAAACTTATTTTCTTTGGCTTCCTCACACAACTTGGTGATGTCCGCCTTACGAGCATTTGGATTCAACAAGGTGTGATCGATGTATTTAGCGAATTCTGAACTCACGACAAATTCTCCCGAACAAGCAAGTGTGCATTATAGCTGCTTGACGGGGTTCTTGTGGTGATCGAGCTATCACTCAGGACGAAAAACCGACAGTACGACGGCGACTCGACGTTTCCCAGAAAGCGATATTACGGTGATATTCCTGCAACGCCTGCACGCTCAACGGCCCCTGCTGCAATGCCGCAATCCCGGCGGCCGTGGCACGTGCGCCCGACAGCGTAGTGACGACAGGAATGTTGTAATCAACAGCGGCTCGGCGAATCAACTGGTCATCTTCACGGGCAGTTCTACCCGAGGGAATGTTAATGACTAATTGAATTTCACCATTCTTGATGCGGTCGACCAGGTTGGGTCTTCCCTCTGAAACCTTGTTGACGGTAGTGACTGGAATACCGCCCGTCTTAATGGCAGAGGAAGTACCTCTGGTCGCGACAATCTCGAGACCAAGCTGGTAAAGACTCTGAGCCACCTGAACGACCTCTTGCTTGTGAATATCAGAGACACTGATAAAGCACTTGCCCTTGGTCGGTAAGACCTGCCCGGCAGCAATCTGAGCCTTAGCAAAAGCCAGACCGAACTGCTTAGCTACCCCCATGACTTCGCCTGTGGAGCGCATCTCCGGTCCGAGCGAAATCTGAGAGCCGGGAAATCTCTTAAACGGAATAACGACAGATTTGACCGACACATGAGGAGGCAGAAGCCTTGGCGCAATACCCAGTTCAGACAAGGTCTTGCCGGTCATGACGGCCGCCGCCAACTTCGCCCATGGCACACCTGTCGCTTTGGAGACGAACGGGCAGGTGCGGCTGGCGCGCGGGTTGACTTCGAGGATGTAGAGGTCGTCACCCTGCAGAGCAAACTGAATGTTCATCAAACCGATCACTTTCAATTCTCTGGCCAGATCGTTTGTGGCCCGGCGAATCTCTTCAATAATTTTGAGCGGAATGGTCTGCGTCGGCAACACGCAAGTGCTGTCGCCCGAGTGAATTCCGGCTTCTTCGACGTGTTCCATGATGCCGGCAATGATGCAAGCTCTTCCGTCTGAGATGGCGTCAACGTCAATTTCAGTGGCATTTTCAAGGAACTGATCGATTAAAACAGACAGGTTCGGATTGCTGCCGTATCCCGTCTTCAACCAGCGGTCGAGCTCTTCCTGGTTATAGATAATCTCCATGGCACGACCGCCCAACACGTAACTCGGGCGCACCAGAACCGGATATCCAATCTTTGTGGCAATAGCCACGGCTTCTTGCGGATTAGAGGCAACAGAGCCAGGCGGTTGACGCAATCCCAACTTGTCGATCAAGACACCGAATCGAGCGCGATCTTCGGCGATGTCGATTGACTCAGGCGAGGTTCCCAAAATTTTGAAACCACGCGCTTCCAGTCCCTTAGCCAATTTAAGCGGTGTCTGCCCGCCCATTTGAACGATTATTCCTTCGGGCTTCTCGACCATGGCGATATTGGTCACATCTTCAAGAGTGAGCGGCTCGAAATACAATCGATCAGAGACGTCGTAATCAGTCGATACCGTCTCTGGATTGGAATTGACCATCACAGCCTCATAACCCAGCTCACGCAGAGCGATGCTGCTGTGCACGCAACAATAATCAAACTCGATACCCTGACCGATACGATTCGGTCCGCCCCCGAGAATCATAATTCGTGGTTTCGTCGACGGTGGCACTTCACTCTCTTCGTCGTAAGTCGAATAGAGATACGGCGTGCTTGCTTCAAACTCGGCGGCGCAAGTATCAATCATCTTATAAACCGGCACCACTCCAAGCTTCTTACGATGCTCGAAGACAGCAGTTTCATCAACACCTGGTATCAAACCGGCCAACTGTGCATCTGAAAATCCAGCTTGCTTGAGACGAACAAGATAGTCTTTGTCCAGGTCATCAAGACACTTTACCTTCTCTGAAAACCTTTGAGTTTCCTGGAAAATCTCAAGCAGGTTATCGAGGAACCAGGGGTCGATCGTGGTCAACTCAGCCACTTCCTCAATCGAAATTCCCGCCTGCAACGCGCCGAAAATGTCCGTAATGCGATGCTGTGTGGGCACGGAAAGACGACGTCGCCACTCCCAGAAATCAGCTTTTGCCCGCGCCGGCACAGCGTTGAAACCAGACAGACCAAGCTCAAGACCACGCAAAGCTTTCTGCACAGATTCCTGGAAAGTGCGTCCGACAGCCATTACCTCGCCAACAGCTTTCATCTGAGTAGTCAACGTTGTATCTGCACCGCGGAACTTTTCGAAATTGAAGCGAGGAATCTTTGTAATTACATAGTCCATCGTCGGCTCGAAAGATGCCGGCGTTGTTTTTGTAATATCGTTGGAAATTTCATCCAGAGTCAGTCCAATTGCCAGCTTAGCGGCAATTTTGGCAATCGGATAGCCTGTCGCTTTACTGGCCAGGGCAGATGATCTCGAGACACGTGGATTCATCTCGATAACGATAATGCGACCGGTTTCAGGATGAATGCCAAACTGAATATTGGAGCCGCCTGTGTCCACGCCAATGGCTCTGATGATTTTGACGCTGGCGTCGCGAAGCGCCTGGAACTCACGATCCGAAAGAGTCTGAACCGGAGCGACTGTAATTGAATCGCCCGTGTGAACACCCATCGGGTCAAAGTTTTCGATGCCGCAAATGATTACGACGTTATCGGCGCAATCTCGCATTACTTCCAGTTCGAGTTCTTTCCAACCAAGCACACTTTCTTCCAGAAGGATTTCACTGACTGGACTGGCTGTCAGCCCCTGCCAGGCAATATCTTCAAGCTCTTCATGGTTATACGCGATGCCACCGCCTGCGCCACCAAGGGTAAAAGCAGGACGAATAATTATAGGAAAACCTATTTTCGCAGCAATGTCTTTTACCTCAGACATTTTGTGGGCGATACCGGATTCCGGCACATCAAGCCCGATTTCGAGCATCTTGGCTTTGAATAATTGACGATCTTCAGCCAGTTTGATGGCATCGATCTTCGCCCCAATCAGCTCCACCTTGTATTCATCAAGAACACCGCTTTCTGCTAACTCAACCGCCACATTAAGCGCTGTTTGACCGCCCATCGTCGGCAAAAGCGCATGCGGGCGCTCCTTGATGATCACCTCTTTGGCGACCTCGGCAGTGACCGGTTCTATATATGTTCGATCGGCGACCTCGGGGTCGGTCATGATCGTAGCCGGGTTGGAGTTGATTAAAACGACCTCGTAACCCTCGTCTCGCAGAGCTTTGCAAGCTTGACTGCCGGAATAATCAAATTCACAGGCCTGGCCGATAGTGATTGGTCCCGCGCCCAGCACGAGAATCTTTTGAATGTCGGTGCGTTTAGCCACTTTCTTCTTCTTATATATATGAATAAATCCCGGGATTGATTATAAGCGCATGTCAGCCTCGGATTCTCGCTCCATGACACGCTTTGGCATTAGCTTTACACAAACTATCTGATCAGCGTTCTCCAAATATGCGTGGCTGGTCGGATCCGGTCGTAGTTTCCTTAAACTTAGTCGGATAACGTTTTAAAGGGGCCGCTTGATTGGAATGATGTCAGGGGAGGTCTGGGAATTCCTCCTGATAAATAGTCAGCCGATGCGCCGGCCTGTGGCGCTTTGGAGGGGATCATGCGTCGAGTTTCTAAATTCGCTCTTGCGTTTTTCTCTTGCCTGTCAGTTTTAGGCACACCAGCACAAGCAGAAGTAGTCCGCGAAGACACTGCTGAATCGCTATTGAATCGAAAAACACCCGTTTACGTTTGGCAAGACACCAACCAGAAACCACGAGCTGTAGCCATTGCCATACATGGTCTGGTGATGCACGGCGGTGTCTACAATGCACTGGCCAACAAGCTCGCCTCAGAAGGAATGATCGTCATGGCGCCCGACCTGCGTGGCTTTGGCCGCTGGCAAAGCAAACATAGCAAGGACGCCCAACTCGACTACGACAAAAGCTTGCAAGACATTGATGAACTGGTGAAGGCAGCCAGCGCTCGCTATCCGGATCTACCCCTCTATTGCATCGGTGAGAGCATGGGAGCCGGGCTGGCCATGCACACCGCCATTAACAATCCTCAGATAGTCGACGGACTGGTGCTTTCCGCGCCTGCGCTCAAACCTCGCATTTACATGGGTCCCTTAATCTCAGAGACCCTCAAGCCGCAGAAGCAAGTCAAACTTGAACCATACATCAGAAAGTGGGCTTCTGAAGATCCGCGCATTGTCGAAGAGAGCCTTGCCGATCCGCTCGTAACCAAAAGGCTAACGGCATGGCAGATTATGAAAAGTATTCACTACATGAGACCTAACCTGGGTTACGCAAAAAAACTGCCATCCAACATTCCTTTTCTAGTTATGCAGGGCGACCAGGACCGAATACTCAAGTCTAATGCAGTCGTGAAGCTCATTTCGAATGCCAAAACGAAAGATCAAACAGTGCGTTGGTTCAATAACCGCGGACACTTGCTGCTGGAGACCGCTTTCATACCGCCTGACACGATCAATACGGTAAATAATTGGCTTCAGACTCATATCGAAGAGGCTTCGCAATCTCAACCCACGACAATTGTTTCACTTAATGCAGAAAGTCAGCTCGCTGACATACAGGCGAACAAAACAAACTAACTGACAGACAAGTCGCTTCTATCTGCCGCTTCTATCTGCCGCTTCTATCTGCCGCTTCTATCTGCCGCTTTTATCTGCGATCCAGAATGCGAGCCAGTTCGGCCCATGTTGCCGAAGAGGAAGCTGGAGACAGTGTTGGGGACGGGCTTCTGTACACTTCAGTTCGGGCATTTTGCACATAGTAGTTTTGCATGCTGTAGGAGCCGTATCCAGGTGGCGGCGAATACAAACTGGACGGCATCTCGCTGCGCAAGCTCAGACCTGAGGTCCAGCCTGTGTTCGTTGCAACGTGCATCCTCTGGGTGGTACTGAGAAGTCTCTGCAAATCTTCGACGGGAGTAGCGTCGCCTTTGGTACCATTAGTGGTGCCAACATCCATTACTCCTACGACCTGAAAACGGGAATTGAACATGGGTCCGCCCGATATTCCCTGGTCTGCATTGATGCCGCTCTCAAGCGAAATGCGGTTGGGGTCCTCGCCAGGCATCAAACCGCCTCGCAAATTTCCGACGATATCACCGAACCGTTTGTATCCCTGAAATCCCCCTGGAGCCCAGCTAAAACCACCGACAGACATATACATTTTCTGGTCGCCGGCTGGAAAGCCCATGGCGATAGTGGCAGCACCCTGTTCCATCTGACTCGACGGTGCCAGATTGACGGGCTGGAAGCGCTGACCGTAGGCGTCGGTAAGTTTCAACAGAGCAAGATCGGTGCGCTGATCGACAGCATCGATACTGGCGTGATAGGTCGTATTTCCCAACCGCACCCGAATATCACTGGCACCTTTGACGACATGATAATCGGTCGCGATCTCGCCGTCGGTCGTTACGACAAAACCCGAACCGACGCTGCCGGTAGGTGTTCCGTTATAGTCAGTGCCCTTTACGGCTTCAATGCGAGCCACACTTTTGCTCGCTTGCTGGTACTGAGCCACCAGGTTCATCTGGCTTGGATAGGCTGTGGCGTCGTTAGGATTGTATTGTTCGCCGACGCGCAAAGTTGGTATGCGCGTATACCCGTCGCCCTGGGGCGAGTATGGAGCTGACGAGTAACTTTCAAAAGGCATCGAGATATGAAATAAGGGCGCTTTCGCATACTTATTGAAGGCGAAATTGCACCAAGATTCGATGGGAAAAGCACGAAAAGCGAGACTTTCTAGTCCGATTTTAATGTCATGCCCCGGTAAATGCCCGAATAGTGAAGATAGTTCTGCCAGCCACGGTCGATTTTATGCCGATCGTCGTCGGTCACCTGCCGAACGACTTTGGCAGGAACGCCCATGGCCAGACTGTTAGCAGGAATTTGCGAACCCGGAGCTACCACAGCTCCGGCGGCGATGATTGAGCCTGCGCCGACAACTGCTCCATCCAGCACCACGGCACCCATAGAAATCAAGCAGTCTGCCTCCACTCTGCACCCGTGCAAGATAGCGCCATGGCCGACAGTGACCCGGTCGCCAACGTGCAGACCGTGCTTGTTGGTGACGTGAAGCAGGCACCCGTCTTGAATATTAGTGTTGTTGCCGATGTCGATGCGGTTGATGTCGGCACGGATAACCGTGTGAAACCAGATGCTGGCGCCTTCAGCGACATGGGCACGACCGACAATGACTGCCGTGGGGGCAACGAAAACACTTTCGTGCACTTCTGGTTGAAAATTCTCAAATGGAAAAAGCATGCCTAAAGTCTACTAGGAAAAAGATGTGCATTGAATCATGAGGTTCATATAGTCGGTTTTTCCAGGTTTATTAATTGCCAAGATGTTAAAATTAAGCCTGATAGGGGAGGGAGAGCTTAATGATGCCCGTGTACGATCAACCCATGCGTAAGTTACTAGGAGTCCTGTCACCGACCATTTCTTGGCTTAACGAGAAAGGTACGGTAGATGTCGGTGCCGTTCCAGAAAGCCACCTCGAAGCTATAAAACAGTTGGAAAGAATCGGCGTCGTGCACAAACGCAACAATCGTTGCTATGAACTGCAAAAAATCAGGCTAAAGAAACTGCTGGGCAACCTGGGAATCGACCAGTTGGTTGCCGAAGCAGCTGCAAGCGCTGCAGTAGCGCCGGCTCCGATTGCCGCAGCACAGAGTCCAGTTGTTGGCGTAACCGCCACAGTGACTGTCGAACCTGCGCTCGACACGGCTATTTCGACCGAGTTGAATTAGTTTCATTTTAGACTTGCAAAACAGAGGAATCTTCTCCACAGGGCGGAGATTTTGTTATGCCGTCCGTGAAAGACGATGAAGACATCCAAAAACGAACTCTCAGGGTTCTCGAATGGGATCGCCTGAAACAGTTTGTCGCCCATGAAGCCGACAGCGCGGGCGGCAAACACCTGTGTCTCAATCTGGAGCTCTCGGAACACCGCATCGTCATCGAGCAAATACTGGACGAGACAAAAGAAGCTCTGGCAATGTATCAGGCGCGCAGCGGCATGTCGGCTGCCGGTTTGCCTGAACTAGATGAGGTTTTGGAGCGTCTGAAAATAGGTGCTTCTCTCTCCAGCGCCGAATTATTGGCTGTGCGCAACACGCTTGTAATCGGAAGAAAGTTTCGCTCGAATCTTTCACAACTGGAATCCGAACACTTTCCTCGACTGACTGCATTCATGTCAGCGCTGCCGCAAGCTGAAAAGCTTATTCAGGAAATCGACAATGCCATCGATGATGGTGGCAATGTCAAAGACAAAGCCAGCCCACTGCTCAGGTCTTTGCGTCAAGAAGTACTCAAGTACGACAGTATGATCAAAGAGACTTTGCAACGCATAATTCATTCAGCGACGCAAGCAAAGGCACTGACTGACCCACTTTACACGCAGCGCAACGGTCGTTTCGTCTTGCCGGTCAACGCCAGCATGCGTTCCTCGGTAAATGGTATCGTTCACGACAGCTCCGCATCGGGACTGACTGTTTATGTAGAACCAATCGCGGTTCTAGAACTCTCCAATCAGCAAAGAATGAAGCAGGCAGAAATAGAGCGAGAGATTGCAAGAATTCTCGACGTTTTGACACGCTTCGCTATCTCTCATTTTGAAGCTATAACCGATACTTACGCCACATGCATTCAGCTGGATGCAATCATGGCGCGAGCCAAGATTGCTTTCAAATACAAAGGCGAAAGACCAGAACTTTCGCAAGATGAGAAATTCCACCTCTTCAATGCACGACACCCGCTGCTCATGCTGCAGGATGAACAAACCGTCGTTGTGCCAAATGACATCGTATTAGGTGGCAATGCCGGTCGCACTCTGATAATTACAGGTCCAAATACGGGCGGCAAAACCGTCTTGCTGAAAACTATCGGCATTTTCTCGCTCATGTTGCGAGCGGGATTGCTTTTGCCTGTTTCACCGGGGTCTACTGCAGCCATTTTTACACGAGTGTGCGCAGATATTGGTGATGAGCAATCGCTTGAACAGAGCCTCTCGACATTTTCATCACATATGAAAAATATAGTTGAAGTCGTCGACCAGTGTGCAGCCGGATCTCTCGTGCTGCTCGACGAACTGGGCGCCGGTACGGACCCGCGTGAGGGTGCGGCTCTGGCACGCGCCGTTCTGGAATTTCTCAATCAATCAGGCGCCGTCACGATTTCAACGACACACTTCGGTGAACTTAAAACACTCGCATACACTGAACCAAGCTTCGTCAACGGCAGTCTCGATTTCGATGAACAGACCCTTTCTCCAACCTACAAATTGCGCCTCGGCGTGCCGGGAAGTTCCAAAGCAACAACAATCGCCAGGCGATTGGGGCTGAATGCAAGCGTAATCGACCGCGCCAGAGAACTGGTAGAGGTGCACGATCAAGACCTGCAGCGCACAGTCGAGTTACTGGAAATAAAGCTGCGCGAAGCAACAGTGCGAGAAGAACAAGCCCAGGTAGCGAAACAACAAGCAGAAGAGCTAAAGCGCGAAACTGAAGAGCAGATGCGCAAACTGGAACTTGACACGCGAGCACTGCGGCAAAAACAGATCAACGAAATAGAGTCGGAATTCAAAGTAGGTAAAGACTACATCAAACACCTGATTGCTGATCTGCAAAAGCAGCCAAGCATAACGAAAGCTCAAAAAGCGCAACAAGAGATGGAAAAGGTGCGCAATGAACTGGGCTGGAAAAATCTCGCAGAAGATAGAGTACCCACTCTTACAGTTGGACAGAGTGTAAAAGTGCTTTCACTGAATCAGATCGGAGTGGTTACGGAAATCATCTCCGAAACTCCAAAGGAAGCAGCCCAGGTCACAGTAAAGTGCGGCAACCTGCGCATCAAAGTTCCAAAAACAGATCTGGAAATGCTAGCTCAGGATAAACAAAAGCAAATTCAACTAAACAAGCAAAAATCAACCGTAAAAGTCGAAGCACCCGTCCATCGCACCAAAGGCAGTACCATTGACGTCTTTGTCCGCACCGCGGCTAACACCTTAGACCTCCGTGGAAAGAGGGTAGACGACGGCATGGCAGACCTGGTGCAATTTCTGGATGATAATTTGCTGACGAACACCAGTCCTCTGATGATCATTCATGGGCATGGAACAGGTGCCATGAAAAACGCAGTGCGAGATTACCTGCATAAACAAATGCCGAAAGGAACATACAGACCCGGAGACATTCATGAAGGCGGCGACGGCGTGACGATGGTCACTCTGTAATTCTGTTCTTATTCTCAGGCAACATTTTTACAAACCGATCTTCTTAGCCATGCTTTTCCAATGCTCGGTCAGCTCGGGATCTCGGTTCAATTTAAGAGCCTGCGCCATAACTACCTTTGCTTCATTATGATCGCCGTTCTTAGACAAAGCCAGTGAAAACACAAACCGGGTGATCGCAACTTGATTTTTCTCAGTCTGGACCGCATTTTTCCAACCATTGTAATTGAGCAGCAGTTGTACATTGTTCGGACCAAGATATTGCTCGCGTCTCGTCAATATATCTTTCAAAGCGGGATTGAGTTTGACAAGTTGATTCTGTGCCTCCTGCCTTTCGACTGCATTAGGCGCTTTATCAATCGAGCCGTACAACTGCACTGCCACCCGCTTCTTATCAGGCGACATCTGAGCTGACGCTTTAGAGACCTCTTCATCAAAACCGACCATCACTTTTGCTATCTCAGGCGCCATCAGAGGTTTCAACAAGTTAGCGGCCTTCGTTTCTTGCTGCTGGAAAAATGCCAACTTTGGCGATACGCCTGTGTCAGCATTTTTTATTGCCAATTCAAACTGTCGCCGTACCTCAGGTGTCAAGGTTTTGGCACCAGTGACGCTGGCGAAAGCAGATTGACTGGACTCGACTGGTGAACGTCCCTGACTATCAAGCGGTGCAAAACGTCCGACGGGAAGCTGCAGTGGTGTGACATCTGGTTGCTTAGATTGTCGTCGCAATAAATCCAGAGGCGCTGGTTGATCCGGCAGCTTAAACTGGGGTGGTTGCTGCCATGGTTGCTGCCATGGTTGCTGTCGTGGCTCGACTGGCATCAATTGCGGTTGTCGCGGCTGAACTGGAAATTTTGGCTGAACTGGAAATTGTTGTGGCTGAATTGGAAACTGCGGTGGTTGCTGCCATGGTTGGAGTCGCGGCTCGACTGGCATCAATTGAGGCTGTCGAGGCTGAATTGGAAAAGGTTGCGGCTGAATTGGAAACTGCGGTGGTTGAATTGGAAACTGCGGTGGCTGCTGCCGTGGTTCGAACGGCACTACTTGCGGTGGCGCCAATCGCGGAACCGGCACCGGGTTTTTAGCATCTTGCCCTGCATCAATCGCATGCTTCAGACGTCGCTGAAAGTCGGCGGACCGATTCATTTCCGGGTCTCGCTTCTGCGCTTCGAGGAGCAGCTGCATGCCGTTTAAGAAATTCCCGCTCTCAATCAACCGCAGAGCCAGGTCACTACGTACGATACCAGGAGACCTTTGTAAAATGCGCAAGTCTGCATCTTCTCTCTGCAACTTCTGGCGCGTATCCAGATCTATCTTATCGCTCTTCAAAAGCTCTTTTACAATCGCTCTTTCTTTTAGCACCGCCTTTTGATCGATGGAATCAGCACATCGAATCGCGTCCTGGTAGCCAGGCAAAGCAGCACGCAGACCCTGCTTATTGAAGGAATCTTGAGCCCGCTGGAGACGCGACAAAACATTATCTAACTCCCGTGCCGTCATCTGTTGACTGAGAGTTGCTCTGTCAATCAACCGCTTATCGACCGGTTCTTTGCTGCCACCGAGCTTATCCGCTGAGCCTTTATCCAGGACCTTCGGATAAACATCTGCATGCAGTTTTGTCGGATCACAGACCCCCGTCACCGAGTCGCATTGACCAGACCTTTCAAAGGGAATAACACCACTTCGTTTGTTGCCCATAGCCCTTCCATTGATTACAGCGCAGCAGCAGGAATGAAACTTCCTCTGGCTATATCAATGATAAGGAGCAATTGTTTCTACAAAGTTGCTGTCGTACGCGCTTATTTGACGGGTTCGTCAGTAATATCTTGATTCCGCAGTCTCTCAATTTCCTGCTCGGTCAGTTGTCTGCGCGGAGCAGCGGGCTGTTGATCGCCACCACCTTGTTGAGGTGGTGCTGCTTC
The DNA here is from genome assembly GCA_003963305.1 of Candidatus Melainabacteria bacterium. Taxonomy (NCBI): domain Bacteria; kingdom Bacillati; phylum Candidatus Melainabacteria; species Candidatus Melainabacteria bacterium. The sequence goes on from RXJR01000027.1 coordinate 60,640, forward strand.
AGGTCTGTAAAGACTTGGATTGACCGTGTTGTAATTCTGAGCAATCGTATTCGCTTCACCCGCATCTGCTGGATTGAGCGTGTGATGAGTGAGGTCGATGTAAGTATTCATACCGCCTTCAACAGCGGCCTTACCACCACCAGCGAAGAAGATATCCGTGCCGACTGCTTTAGCGACTCCAGTCGCGCGTGCAGCGGTACCATATGTAAGCGCCTGGAACGGAGCTTCCTTGGCGAAATCTACGCTTGCATCCTTCCACGACTTGCCATCGAAGGCAACTTGCATGCCCTGGTCGGCACCAGCTACGCCGGCACCATATGCGAGCGAAGCGCGAGTCAGTCCGAATTTTGCAAACGTGCTTGTACCGGTAGCGGCAGTTGCCTCGAGTGCGCCCAGTCCGGCGGCACCTGGAGCGAATGCAGCTCCAACTCTTATCATCGGAACAGCCGAAGCGCCGCCGATCAATGCACCTTCGCGGAAGTCTTTCCAGGTAACGGTGTCTGTACCGAGAGCTGCAGCCTTGGTTCCGGTGAACACAAGACCACCGGCAAGAGCGCCACCGCCCACAGCAGCCATAATCGCTCCCGTTGTACCGATACCGGCAGCGATACCACCAGGTCCGGTCAATAAACCGACGCCGACACCGACAACCACACCTGCTACAACCGCACCAACAGTAGCGATTGCGTGCCAGTTACGCTGGAACCAATTCTGGTGCTTGGTAGCATCAAGCAATTCATCGATTTTAAGATCTTTGTTTGCAGCCAGTTCAGGATCAGTCTTTTTGACTTCTTCAAAGAGCGCATGAGCTGTATCTTTGTCTTCCCTGGAATAAGCAAGCACACCTTGCAAATACTTGAGGTAAGGTCCCTGCTTTTCGAACTGCTCGTTTTGCTTTTGCACAGCTTCGATAGTCTTCTTCTCGTTGTTGAGACGCAACTGTTCGATCTTGTACTCTTCAGCGTCGGTGCTATCTTTCTTCTGCTCCAGCTCGGCAAGTTTTTTGTCAATCTCCGCCTTGGCTGCATCGAGTTTCGGCTTACCGGCATCAAGAGTAGCCTTTGTGTCCTGGAAATTCTTTTGCAGAGCGTCCAATTCTTTCTGCGCCTGGTTGAATCGATCAGGATTGTTTGTATCCTGCATCAACTGTGCAAACTTAGCCTGGTGAGCTTGAAGTTCACCCTGTGGCATGCTCTTACCGAAAGTAGCGTCAGATACTAACTTGTTGTAAGTCGGATCTGCCTGCGCAAATTCAGGTGTGTCAGAACCTACTGAAAGTGCGATTGGCAATGCATCATCATATTTGCCTTGCTTGACGAGAAAATTTGCATAGTGCATGCGAGCTTCTTTGACATCAGCCATGATACCAACAAGAGCCTGGGCAACTTGCGGATTAGACTGATTGTCTTGCAGCTTCAATTGAGCAGCAAGGAACTTCTGGTCGATAGACTCGCCCAACTGCCAGGCTTCTTTGTAGCGCTGTTCGGCTTTTGCAGTATCGCCAGACTGAGCGAGGGCATCAGCATCTTTCAACATACGCAGGATGTTCTGACCCTTTTCGTTTTGAGTAACGGCATAGTCGGTTTTGACTGCATCGTTTACCGAAGCATACAAAGGTGAATTGAATACTTCTTGATTGGTGCGTCCGGCCTGAGCGGTTAGTAAAAATGCATCAGCGAGTTCCTTTTCAGATGGCTTCGGAACTCCAGTTGTTTTGTATGCTTCCATGCTGGCCATGGGATTGTCTGTCAAACCTTCAGCCTTGAGCATGGCATAAGTCAACATGGCAGTACCTGGCGCCATGCGAGCTGACTGCAACACTGCTTGATCTTGAGCAAGTTGACGAAGTTCTGGATTGTTTGCCGCTTTCTGAGCGAAATCTGCGCTGTTCGGATCGATACCGAGTTTGGTGGCAGCGTCATGCAATTTAGCTGTAGCAGCATTCAAGTTTTGTTCCAGGTTCGGATTATTCTTGACCAGCTCGTTTGAGGCAGTGATGGCATTCTGGCAATCTTGATTGATCAATACACGCAAAGATTCAACGCGCTCAGCGACAGTGGTTTCGCGAATCTGTCCATTAGCATCTTTGTACTGAATAACATCTGTTTCTTTATGACCGGCTTGCAAAATAGTAGAAATTTCTCTGCCGGCAGACTGTGCCTCAGCAATCAATTTGTTTGGATAAACAGCTGTTTGGTCTGGCTTGACCGAGCTGAGAGACTGATCTGAAACTCTCGAAACGTCGCGAGTTCTCTGTGAGCGGCTATCATCCTGCAATTGCGTGATGAAGACGCTACTTGCATCAGTAATCGGATGCTGATCACCCTGGTGGGTAGCATCCGTTTGATTGGCGCTAGGTTGAACGTCGCGGTTTTGAGGAGCCATTTGTGTTAATCCTTAAAGAATCAGAGACCTTTCGTGTTTGAATCTATACAGGTTGGGTAGTTTTTCGACATTGAACTTTACTGGTTTCCAAATTTGAGTTCTATGTATTTTTTCCTGGTGTACTTCGAGCTAAGAACTTACCTGTCTCTATCAATTTAACTGTCAGTTGTTTCAAACATGTTTAGGTCCTGGTTTCCAGTCTATCTACAGCGGATATCCAGAGCCTGTCAGAGCCCTGGATTTAAGCCGTTAAAATTGTTCTGAAACTTTCAGCAGGGTTTTCCTCCGTTTTAACCCAGTCCTGGAGTGCCTTGAGTCAGACCGCCGGGCTGTTGTTGCTGTTGCTGGGTTTGGTCGACCGGCTGATCTTGAATTGGCTGACCATTATCTTGTACCGGCTGTTGTGGAGTCGCCGGTGCATCTGTCTGACCTGCAGGCTTCTGACTCAAGACATTGGTGTCAGTTCCAGCGGCCTGCGGAGCACTCTGGTCTCTGATTGGCGCGTTCATAGCATCCAACTGGTGACCAATTGCGCGGGACTGCATGGCGCCCTGGAACAACTTCGACAGGTTCGAGAAGTTATAGATCGTCGAACCGATTGCCAGTTGACCAGCTTGCATACCGGTCTTCAGGTAATTAGCGCTGCCCAGACCTTCAGCACCCATCGAACCAAGAGTGCTGACCTTGAACGGAGCCTTGAAGTAACCCCATCCCTTGCCGATTGGTCCAGCGCCTTCAGCATAAACGCTCTTGGCCAGAGCGCCATCTTTCATAGCCGGCATGATACCGAGCCAGAGAGCATCTACAGCAGTGTTGTCACTAAGGCTACGGTAGTTGGATTGAATGAACGAATCAACGTAACTCATCTGCTTACCGGTCTTAGGATCGATTGGTCGATCGAAAGCGGCGATTGAGCTATAAGTACCGATGGCTGAGAAAGCTGAGGAGTAGCCGCTTGCAAACGATCTTGAAGCGAGTTGTCCAGCCAGATTTCTATTCTCGAGACCAAAGTCGAGAGGCGAGAATGCACCTTTAGCTCTTGCGTATGCGCCGGATGGTGAATACCACTTGCCGACCGCACCTTCGCCTTCCTTAAGAACTCCAGCCGTCATATTAGCCAGCTGAGCCTTCGAGTAGTAGCCAGACAGAGCCTGAGCGACTTCAGGATTGATTGCACCTGTAGTGGCATCGATAATAGGTTTGGCAGCGGCTTCACCTTTGGTCAGTGCGGCGAGAGACTCAGGAACCTTGGTCGTCTTGCCCATTGCAGCAACAAAGTCGCTGACGGTAGCGCCTTCAGCCAGTCCATAACCTTTCACCAACTGCGGCGTGACTGCTTCGGCAGTAGCGCCCTTGTAGAGGAAATTGCTGACTGCCGAACGTGTGCCGACGATAGCGGCGACAGAGCCCAGTGCTGCAGTACCGTGGATGGCGCTGTTGGTCCAGCTCTCGTTTTCGCCTGTCACCAACTGGTGCACAGTATGACGAGCCAGAACTTCTGTACCGAGGGCACCGGCGCCGATTACGCCGTAACCGACTTTGGTCAGCTTTCCGCCTTCAACGAGCAAGTTTGCTGTCTCTGGATTCTTCGTCAACACTGCTGCAGTCAAACCTGCGAGAGTGAGAACGGCGGCAGCAGTACCACCATCTACGATGGCATTACTCCAGAAACTATCGGCTTTCTGCTTCTCTCTTCTCAAGTTTTCCGGCAAGAGAGGCAAGATGCCTTGAGCCATGTTGGAAAGTGTCGGGTCGAAAGTCTTCAGCTTATCGTCAGTGACACCATACAATTCCTTCTCTTTGGCCTTGGCTTGGTCGATCATCGCCGAAGCTTGTTCAGGCTTGACCAATCCTGTGCCCTGACCATCTGCACCGGCAACGTAGAAGAGCGCTGCTTGCTTGCGAGTGGTGATTGGCATGTAGAGCAGACCGTCGTCTTTCGATGTGCCCGAGCCCTGAATGCTCTGCATCATCGTAAAGAGGTCAGCCTGGCTGGCGCGGTCAATTTGCGGATTCTGCGAGTCTTTACCGAGCTGGGTCAGTTCAGCCTGGAATGCCTGCAAAGGCAGCTTATCGGCAATGCCGATGTTTTCCTTGAAAACGGCTTCGGCGCTGGCGTATTGCTTGTTCTGATTGAGCAACTGTCCATATGCCATGCGATATTGCATACCGAGCGTGGCACGGCTGAATTCTTGTTGAACCAGTTGGTGTGCTTGCACTCGTTCTTGCGGAGTCAAGGCGGTGCCATCAGCCTTCTTACCAGACTGCAGAACCTGAATCAGTTGATCGGTCATCTGCTTATCTTGAGGTCCGAACAGTGCATCGGCTGACTTGACGGCATCCTGGAATTGCTTCTTGGTGGCATCGTTCATGCCATTTTGTTGCAACATCTGCTGAGCCTTAGCCATGATTTGATCGGGGCGAAGTCCCTGGTTCTCAGGACTGACACCGGCGACTGGCTGGCTCTGGTCGGTCGGTTGTCCAGGCTGTTGAGTGCGGTCACCACCGGGCTGTGCTCCAGGCTGTTGAGTCTGGTCACCAGTCGGTGCTCCGGCAGCCTTAGCGAGTACTGCATCGGGAGGCGCAGGCAGCTTGGTCAGGTCAATGCCCACCTTCTGAGCAAGAGCTTGCACATCTGGTTTCTGAGCGAATGCCTGCTGGAATTCTTGCGGAACGGTCTGGAAAGCAGCGCCCAGCTGAGCCTGCGCGTTCTGTGTATCGCCTGCTGTCGAGGCAGCGTCAGCCAGGTAATAGCGAGTCAGGAATCTGCCCATCAAGGCACCCTGCATCTTCGCATGATCGGCTGAAAGGGTCATGATATTCATCAAAGTGTCTTTGCCGATCGCCTGTTCGAGCTGGTCGCCAAGCTTGGTCAGGTTAGGAGCTTTCTGCTCGAGTTGAGCATGGATGGCCTGACGATCGTTCGTCGAAGTGCTTGGATCCTGGTACTTGTTCCAGAGAGCGAGAGCATCAGGAGTCAGCTTCTGCTTTTCAGCATCGATCTGTGTACCGATCTGCTGCAACTGAGCTTTCACTTGAGGAGTCAGTTTGGCGTCGATGGCAGCCTGCAGTTGCTGGTCGCGAGCCATAGTTTGCTGCGCAAGTGCGGTGAATTCGGCATCAGCTTTCTGTTGAGCGGCCTGGAATTCAGGAAGCAATTGTTGATATGCAGCTTTGACGTCACCCTTCTGAGCAACGACTTGTTGGAATTTCTGCTCGACGGTCGCTAGAGCATCAGCTGCTGAGCCTGGAGCAGGTCTGTCGCCTTGCTGCTGCGGCTGTTGAGTGGCGTCAGTTGTCTGCGGATTGCCGGTGTTGTCTACCGGTATGCCCATCTGTGCCGCGGTGCGCTGCCAGTAAGCTCTCAACTCTGGGTCGGTGCTGTTGTTCATCTTCACAGCATCGGCAACATATTTCTTCGCTTCTTCGGTGTCACCGTTTTTAGCGAGAGCCATGCCGTAAGTGAAACGCGTGATTGCCTGCTGGTTCTTTTCAGCTTGCAGAGCATTTTCGACCTGCATGAACTGCATCAAGTTTTGAATGTTCTGTGCACCCATAGCCTGATCGCGCTGCCCCAGGATCTGTTGCAATCCAGGGTTAAGAGCTACCAGTTGTTGCTGAATCTGCTGTCTCTCTTGTGGAGAGGAAGCTTTGTCCATCGAGTTGTACAGCTGGAACACAGCCTGCTGCTTCTCTGCAGGCATCTGCTTGATCAATTGTTCAGCAGCCTGGTCCTGTGCGGTGACAGCTTTGACGAGATTGGCATCGGCTAAGGGTCTTACTGCATTGGCGGCTTGAGCTTCAGCCTGTAGCAGTGCTTGCATCTTTGGTGACTGCCCGGCATCAGCATTAGCAATCGCTTGCTGGAATGCTTGTTTGACTTCAGGAGTCATGGTGCGAGGACCGGTGACCGTACCGAAGGCTTGCTGAACTACTTCTACTGGTGTACGACCCTGCGCATCGAGCGGTGACAGACGTGTTTGCTGTTGCTGCTGTTGAACATCGCCAGGCTGCTGTGGTTGAGTCTGGTCATATCTCTGTTGTGGTTGGGTCTGGTCGTAGCGCTGCTGTGGCTGTTGCTGTGATTGATCGTAAGGCTGTTGCTGCTGCGAACGAGGCGCCGCATCGATTGCATTCTTTAAATGACGTTGGAAGTTCGGGTCCTGATTCATTTCAGGATCCTTTTGCTGCGCTTCCAATAAAAGTTGCGTTCCATAATACTGATCGCCGTTGCGAATCATCAGCAAAGCGAAGTTGGCGCGGGCAAAACCAGGCGCCCGTTGAAGAGTGTGGAGATCGGCATCTTCCTGGACAAGGGCACGACGGGTCTGAGCATCCAGATTCTGACTCTGGAGCATTTGTCTGACATTTTCTCGTTCGCGAGCTACTGCTTGCTGATCGATGCTATCAGCAGCGCGGATTGCGGCTGTGTACTCGCCGGTTGCGGCTCTCACTCCTCTTTGCTCGAAAGTCAATTCGGCGTTTTGCAAGTGGCTCAAAACGCCGTTCAGCTCTTGAGCGACCATTTGCTGGCTTTGTGAGATTCGGTCACGACCTTGATTGCCGTAGACTTCGTTCTGCATGCGATCGGTGCCCTGAGGCTGCCTTCCATCTGCAACTTGAGTCTGGTCGGTGTTTCTAGGGTCTTCGTAGCCTCTGCTGCCCATTTATTCGTCCTCTGAGTGCGTACACGGAGCGCCAATTGTGCCTAGCTTACGTATCATTCCCCTCTTTGTATGTGGGGAAACCACGTAGTCGGGTTGTCAGTAGGTAAAAATTTTATCTTTACCGATGCTCACCCTTTCGGCGTTCTGGAGTTCTATCCGGCTCTCGAAATTTCTGGACACAATTTTGAAACCTTTCCTCAAATTACAGTGGGAGAAATACGAAATGGCAGTCAGGATGCAATACTGAGGGCATGCCACAGATCTCGGTAGTCATTCCTGCTTACAACGAAGAACGTCGTCTCCCCTCGACTCTGGAATCCGTTCACGCCTTCCTGAAAGAGCACTACGAGCAGTTCGAAATCATCATCGTCGATGACGGAAGCAGCGACCAGACCATCGATATCGTCGACTCATTTGCCAAGCACCACGAAGGAATCAGGTTGCTAACTTATGCGCCAAATCAGGGCAAAGGTTATGCGATTCGGACCGGTGTAATGCAGGCGAGCGGCGACTTGATTTTGATTAACGATGCTGATGGCAGCTCGCCAATCGCCGAAGTACTTCTTCTTCAGCAAGCAATCACAAATGGTGCAGACGTGGCTATTGGTTCTAGAAACAAGCCTGATCCACAGCGGGTTGTCGTTGCGGATCTCCATAGAAAATACATCGGCAACACTTTCAACATGATCGTTCAAACCCTATTGCTGCCGGGCATTTACGATACACAATGCGGTTTTAAGCTGTTCAAAAGATCCGTAGCACACGACATTTTCAGAGTCTCTCAGCTGAACGGCTTCGCCTTCGATGTCGAAATTCTCTACATTGCCCGGCTGCGCAAATACAAAATCGCCGAGCTGGCAATCAATTGGAACAACGTCGCCGGCTCAAAAGTAAACGTCATCCTGGACTCCATGGGAATGTTGTTACAGGTACTGGGTATAAGACAGAGAGCCTGGTTGGGAAGTTACAAGAAAACGGTATCAGATGCGGTTCCACCGCTGCCGCTCAAAACGCGACCGGCGCCATCTGAGAACCAATCTGGAGGCGACCACGATCATGCACACTGCAGCGATCCGTCACACCACCATCCAGCTCCATCTTCGCCTGACATAACGCCAAGCCAACCGGAATCGAAATGACGGACGCCACGAAAACAAACAAACTGCTCCCGGCTCCTGATATTGGTGACATCCTCTTTCTTTTCATCATCATGATCCCGCTCATGGTGCGTCCGACCTATCTTTTCGGCGATGGGTCAACGGGCTGGCACATCGTCACTGGCGATTATATTCTCAAGAATCACGCTATACCTCGCCAGGATATCTTCTGCTATCTCGATAAAATTCCAGGCAAAGCAGACAAGTCGTGGGTGGCGTATGAATGGCTGTCAGACACGATCACGGCAGCGCTCGTTCAGCTTGGCGGATTGAATCTGCTGGCAGTCGTCTGGAGTGCTGCCATAGCCTTGATCTTCTTGATTCTCTACAACCGCTGCCGTAAAGAAGGTTGCCATTTTTTGATCGTCCTGGCTACCTGTCTTCTGGGAGCGCTGGTTTCGGCGGTGCACTGGCTGGCCAGACCGCATCTATTCACCTTCTTCGGAGTGCTCATATTTTCTGGAGCACTGGAAGATTATTATCGTCGCACCATATCCAGTACCAAATTCCTGACTATCCTGAGCTTGTACATGCTGGTCTGGGTCAACTGTCACCCCGCCTTTGTGGTCGGCTTCGTTCTCATCGCCGTATACCTGGGAGCATCTCTTTGCTCAGCTTTCTTCTATGCGGCTGGAAACAAACGTAAACATTATCTGGAATCGGCAAAGACATTCACGCTGGCACTGGGTTGCACATTTGCCGCCAGCCTGGTCAATCCGAACGGACTGATTCTGTACCAATACATCGAAAAATATTTGAAAGGAAGCATGATTCTCGCCAACACCGATGAGTTTCTATCTCCGGTATTTCACTTCTCGCTGCATCCAACGTGCCTGGAAGCCATTTTCGCTATCTTCATCGTTGGGCTGGCGATATCGCAAAAGCGCCTCTCATTTCCAAAACTATTGCTCTGTCTGGCGTTTTCGCACCTGGCCCTTTCAGCAGTTCGAAATATGCCTCTTTTCGTGATAATTGTCTTGCCGGCAATCGCACAACTTTACTCCAAAACCAGATTGAGTCCGGCGGTTGCAGACAATGCAAATGCAGTCCCTTCCGATGAAAGCGCAGAACATTCCGCAGATGCAGAATCACCACTGTGGCGAAAAATCGTAACCAAATGGAATCGCCTGGGTGAGGGCATCGATGACATGGAATGGCAGTGCAAAATGCATTTGCTGCCCATCGGATGCTTCATTTTTCTCACGGCCACAGCGCTCATGGGCGGAAAAATAGGCGGAGTTGCCATTCTCGAATCAGGCTTCGACCCGCTCGATAAACCGACAAAAACACTCGACTATCTGAAAAAAGCCGAAGAAAGCGGTGAGCTGAAAGTGAACGAAGGCTTCAACATGGACAATTGGGGCGGATACATCAGATACAAGCTTGGCACGCCGGTATTCATAGATGACCGCGCAGACTTTTACGGCGAAGGCTATTATGCGCAATACTCAATAATCAACCAGGTTCTTACCTTCGAAAATGGCGCACCCAACTGGCTCGACTGGTTGGCGAAAGACCATATCCAGTGGGTGTTGGTGCCCAAGGATAGCCGGTTGGCCCTGGCTTTGAAAGCTCAAGACGGCTGGAAAGTCGCAGCTGAAGACCCGGCTTCGGTCTTAATCATTCACGAAAAGCCGTATCCGACTACAAAGTGAAATCTTGCAAAACGAAACTACTCAGCACGATACCGAGCTCAGCAAACTTGGCTACGCGCAAGAGTTGTTTCGCACCATGGGCGGTTTCTCGAACTTCGCCATAGGCTTCTCGGTAGTTTCGGTTTTGACCGGCGCGATCACGCTCTATGACTTCGGCTTGAGATTCGGCGGACCAGCTGAAATGACCTTTGGCTGGCCGATCGTCAATTGCTTCACCATGTTTGTTGTCTTGAGCATGGCAGAACTGGCATCGTCACTGCCGACTTCGGGCGCCATGTATCACTGGTCGTGCAAGATAGGCGGAAAAGGCTGGGGCTGGTTCACAGCCTGGTTCGTGATTACAGGCTACGTTACCGCGCTCGCGGGCATCGACTACGGTTGCGCCCAGTTCTTGATGCCCATGATTGGACTGCATTCAAATCAAATGAATTTGCTCACTCTGTACGCGGTTCTATTGATCAGCCATGGACTGATCAATCAATTCGGAATCAAATTAATCGCCTGGTTGAACGACTTCAGCGTCACTGTACATATCATCGGTTTAGCCGTTCTGGTCGGGGCTTTGCTTCTATTTGCGCCCAAGCAGCCAATAACTTTTCTGCTCAACACAACTTCGTCTTCACCCAACAACTTACCTTACTGGTGCGCTTTCATATTCGGATTGCTGCAAGCACAGTGGACACTCTCTGGATACGACTCATCGGCCAGCGTCTCTGAAGAAACGGTAGACGCGAACACTTCGGTGCCCTGGGGAATGGTCATCGCCGTCGCCGCTTCAGGTTTCGTAGGTTACATCATGTTGCTTTCATTGACACTTTCCATACACGACATCAACGGCGTGCTTACAGCCCAAGATGCAGGAGGCAACTCCATTCCAACAGTCGTAGCGATACTCGTTCACGCGCTCGGTGCAACTGCAGGGAAAGCAGTGTCGGTGCTTGCAGCAATGGCAATGTGGTTTTGTGGGTTGGGCGCGGTAACCGGCTGCTCGCGAGTGATATATGCGTTTTCGAGAGACGGCGGCATGCCCTTTTCAAATCAGCTAAAGAAAGTGCAATCAGAACATCAAACGCCCGTTGCAGCCATCTGGACAACAGTGAGCGCCGCATTCGCAGCTGCTATTTACAGTGGTGCCTATGAAGTTGTCACTTCAATCAGCGTCATGTGCTTGTACTTCGCATACATCGCTCCGGTGTTTCTATCCTGGAAAAATCGAAAGAAAAAACCGCTGCAGAAAGGTCCGTGGCACCTGGGACCATATTCATCAAGCATCAATCTAATCGCCATAATCTGGACCGTGTTCATCACTACTGTTGTCAGCCTGGCCAATGATTACAAAGCAGGCAAGACAATGGTCGGATTGATTCTGCTCCTATCGATGTGGTATCACTTCCGCGAGCGACACCGCTATTCTGGTCCGCTCTGGCTGCGGGATGAACAACCTGGCGATAGAACAGGTTGACCGCAACTTCTGCGTTTTACGCGTTACAGAGATGTCTAAATGAGGAGCAAAATGATGACGTTTAAAGAACGGTTGAAGCAAGGAAATCCGCAAATAGGCACATTAATCTCGCTTGCCACCTCGTCAGTAACCGAAGCAATTTCACAATGCGGATTTGACTGGCTCTGGATAGATATGGAGCACGGACCGCTCAGCATCGAACAAGTGCAACATATACTGCAGGCAAAGCGCGGCGACTGTGGAGCTTTAGTTCGCATCCCCGTCAACGATGAGACCTGGATAAAACGAGTGCTCGACCTGGGTGCAGACGGCATCATCGTTCCTCAAGTGAAAACAGCAGAAGAGGCAGCTCGCGCTGTCGCATCTTCAAAATATCCACCCACCGGAATTCGCAGCGTGGGAATGTCGCGTGCATCGGGGTACGGTATGGATTTTGCCGTCTATATTCGCGATGCGAACGAGAAAACATGCGTATTTGTTCAGGTCGAGCACAAGGACGGGGTCAAAAACATCGATTCAATCCTCGCAGTACCAGGAATTGATGCGATTATCATCGGTCCCTACGATATGTCGGGAAGCTTTGGAAAACTCGGACAGATACAAGATTCGGAAGTACAGAATGCTATCGATACAGTCAAGAAAGCATGCCAGGCAAAATCAGTGCCTATCGGAATTTTCTGTCTCCAACCAGACCTGGCCCGCACCTATATTCAACAGGGCTACAATCTGATCAATTTAGGCTGTGACATACACTTTCTCTGGTCAGCAGCTAAGGCATCGCTTGAATCGATCAAAGCTCATAAATAAAGTCTGGGACTAATCAATCACAGAAGCTCACAAATGAAATCTGCAGATTAATCAATCGCAGCAGCGGTTCGTAACACATTAGTAACGCGACCAATTTATCTTGAAAACATTACCGCATTCCAAGGAAGTGCCCTGAGATGATTGAACCAGAGTGCAAATTTGTCGTTGAGCCGCCAACTGATCTGGAGCCGCCAAGCAATAATTCAGTTGCAGCACAAACGACGAAAAACGCACACGGGTCTGGCAAAATCAAATCAGATTGGTGGAGTTTGCGTGCCGACCTGAAGCCAATGTCCGAATATCGTATGAATCGGTCCTCGTTCAGATAATCGTTTCGTCCACGACTATCGAGTAAGCCTGGCTTCGCCTCGTGCTCTCACAATTAACAACAGGAGGTGACTGCGAAAGCACAAACCAGTTAAATTCCGAGCGCTTTCAAGAATCGCGCTTATATACCATCTCGCAAATATTCTCAGGGTAGACGGTCTCGGTCGTTTTGGATAATTCCTCATGGGTCCACCACCGATATTCCGTCATAACCTCCTGTTCCATCGTTGTCCAGTTCTCCCTGGATAACGATGTTTCGGTTACACGGGCCAAATACAGTCTTTCGTCTGCCATAACGATTTCACCGTCTGGCAATTGCATCTCGAATTCGCGTCGCGCCACCTCAACTCCAATGGTGGCATCCGCGATACCAGTCTCTTCGAACAGCTCGCGCTTTGCCGCATCTTCGAATGACTCACCGGGCTCGAGCGCGCCTCCTGGTGTAGCCCAATAATTTTGACCGGCAAGGCATCCGCGCGAATAGGAATAGCGAAACAGCAACAAACGGTTGTCGGGATCAAGCACCAACAATCGAGACGATGCTCGCCTGTTCATTGGTGGTTTTGGATCTGGTTCACTCATCTACAATTCTTCGAAACCCAGTGACAGTAGGATCGCCGCGGCTCTTTCAATCAAATCGACGCGCACCATAATGTAATCGCGAGAAAATGTAGAAACGACCAACACATTCAAACCGGCGCTCGCCAGTGCATCACATACGGTGGCAATAAATCCAACTGAATAAAACGGCACCGAAACATTGAGCGCAATCAATTTGTATAAGTCTTTGTTTCGTTCAATCAATTGCAGTGAACCCAATCGATCCTCAGTAGTAACGACTGTTATTTCATCTGCATCTCGCGAAATCAAAAAATGCGAGTCATCAGCTGACACCGCGGCCACTTTAGCGTAAACATACTTGCCCGGCTGAATCTCAAAGTTACTTTGAGCAATTTCGTCGAGCGCGTTTTTTGTATAGGCGGGCATTACTTCAAATCCAACTTCTTCATTTCTGCAACAACTTCGGCATGAATAAGTTTATTCGTTGCCAGAATGTGTCCAGTCGGCATGTCGAGCGGACCGTCGGCCAGGTCAGAGACTCTGCCGCCCGCCTCTTCGACAATCAAACTACCGGCGGCAATGTCCCACGGAGCCAACTTCAGCTCCCAGAATCCTTCCAATCGTCCGCACGCTACAAAACACAAGTCCAATGCTGCCGACCCATCTCTTCGCACACCATGAGACAAATTCGTCAAAGTCGTGAATGGCACCATGTTGTTGTGAGGCTGCCCAATTCCGGTATCAGGCGGAAAGCCTGTCGCCAGCAAGCTGTGATTAAGTTCGCCAATGCCTGAAACTGAAATTGGTTCGTCATTCAAAAACGCACCTTTGCCGCGTTCTGCGTAGAAAAGTTCATCGGCAATCGGGTTGTAGACCACACCCAGCATCATCTGACCAGCTTCTTCCATACCGATAGACACGCAAAAGAATGGATAGCTGTGGGTAAAGTTCGTCGTGCCATCGAGGGGGTCGACGTACCAGCGCCGGTTGGTCTTTGACGCCTCATGACCGCCACCCTCTTCCGCCACATAACTGTCATCAGGAAAGTCTGCCTTGAGGATTTCAAGAATCATCTTTTCAGATGCTTTATCCACATCGGTGACGATGTTAAAGGCGCCCTTGTAATCGATCTTTTTGATCTTGCCGCGGCGTTCCTTGATGTACTTGCCCGCCTGCAGCGCCGCACTGAAAGCCGCCGCCTTCGCCTTGCTTACTGTCACCCGAAAAACTCCTTCCTCAATATTGCCGCTTTACTATACCTAAAATCACGGCTCGAAACGCCTGCTGACGCCAAATAAGAATCATTAACCAGGCGCCATTAAGGCTTGACGATAATCTTTGGATACAATTACCCTTGTAATGAAAGCTCTTGTGGGAAAGCCAGCCCCGCAAGTTGCGCCGGTGCGATGCAGAAACTGCTCGACATTCCAATGCTGGTCTGAGATAAAACAATGTCCACGCTCTTCATATTTAGCGACAACGATAATTTCCGTTCAATAAAGCGAGCGGCAATTATTATTATCGGGAAATAAGGAGCTGGACAGTCGAACGAGAACTGCCAGCGCCAGAGCGTTGGCTTTTTAGTTTCAGGGACAAAATTCGAATCGCGGTTTCGCCGGGCACAACCAGAGGACGATCATGACTGACAAATACCCACTTAATTTGCCGCAAACGGACTTTCCGATGAAGGCAAACAGTGCCACAAGAGAAGTTGAAACGCAGAAATTCTGGGACGAAAACAAGGTTTATGAAAAGAGCCTTGAAAAGAGAAAAGCGTCCGACAAGTTTGTGCTGCACGACGGACCTCCTTACCTGAGTTCAGCCAAGATCCACATCGGCACGGCGCTAAACAAGATTCTTAAAGACATCGTCACCAAGTACAAGGCGCAGAGAGGCTTTTACGCCCCCTATGTGCCTGGTTACGACAGCCACGGTCTGCCGATCGAAACAGCGGTACTGAAGGAAGTTAAAGGCGGCAGAGCGGCGCTCACGCCTGTTGAACTGCGGAGACGCTGCCGAGATTTCGCCCTTGGCAATTTGAAAGGTCAGGAAGCTAACTTCAGACGCCTGGGCGTTTGGGGCAATTGGGCAAACCCTTACATCACGCTCGACAAGAAATTCGAAGCTGCGCAAATCCGCGTATTCGGAAAAATGGCGACAGCCGGCTACCTGTACAAAGGACTGAAATCGGTTTCCTGGTGCCCAAACTGCGAAACAGCTCTTGCAGAAGCCGAAGTCGAGTACGCCGATCATGTCTCCAACTCTATCTACGTCAAGTTCAACGTTGATGAGAATTCCCGGGAGAAACTGCCGAGCTTTGTTCCATCAGGCGCAGAAGTAAACTTCGTAATCTGGACGACGACACCGTGGACGCTACCAGCGAACCTCGGGGTAGCCTTGCATCCTGAATTCGAGTATCAGTTTTTGCAGAGCACCAGTGATGGTGTGCTCGTCGTAGCAACACAGCTAAAAGACGATTTCGTCAACAAAGTCGGTCTCGATGCGTCCAGCTTGAAGTTGCTGGGCACTGCTAAAGGAAAAGAGCTTGAATTCGTACTGACACGACACCCATTCATGGACAGACCGAGTATGGTCATCCTGGGCGAGCACGTCACAGCAGAAGCAGGTACTGGTGTTGTGCATACAGCGCCAGGACATGGTCCTGAAGACTTTGAAATCGGGCACAAATACAAATTGGGAGTTCTCTCTCCAGTTGATGGTCGCGGCATATTCACATCGGAAGCCGGCAAATTCGCCGGTGAACGTTTCGACAAATCCAATCTTCCCATCGTCGAGTACTTGAAGGAACTGGGCAAACTCCTGCACCACTCAACCTACTCACACAGCTATCCGCACTGCTGGCGGTGCAAAAAGCCACTCATATTTAGAGCCACCGAACAGTGGTTTGCCTCAGTAGATGGATGCAGGAAAGAAGCCCTGGCAGCGATAGACACGGTGCAGTGGATTCCGGCATCTGGTCGCAACCGCATCTACACGATGGTCGAGAATCGCAACGATTGGTGTATCAGCCGCCAGAGAGCCTGGGGTGTTCCAATCCCGGTCTTCTACTGCAAAAACTGCGGTAAACACCTGATGACCGCTCAGAGCATCGAGCGGGTCGCTGCCGTATTCGCAGTTGAAGGAAGCGATTCATGGTGGGAGCAGGAAGCATCGCATTTCCTGGGCGGCAATTTCCCCTGCGCCACATGTGGTGGCACCGAGTACACCAAAGAGACAGATATCATGGATGTCTGGTTTGACTCAGGCTCAACGCACGCTGCCGTGCTCGATGCCAGAGAGGATGAATTACGCGGTTCGCCGTGCGAGATGTATCTGGAAGGAAGCGACCAGCACCGCGGCTGGTTCCAATCGTCCTTGCTCACATCAGTAGCAACGCAAAATCGAGCACCATACAAAACTGTACTGACTCACGGTTTCGTCGTTGACGAAAACGGCAAAAAGATGTCCAAATCGGTGGGCAACGTTGTCGACCCTGATGACGTGATCAAGCAGTACGGCGCCGATGTGCTGCGTCTCTGGGTGGCATCGGTCAACTACACAGACGACATACCGATCGGTAAAAACATGCTCGCTCAGTTAGCTGAGGTCTATCGCAAACTGCGGAACACCGCCAGATATCTGCTCGGCAACCTTTATGACTTCGACCCGGCAAAAGACAGAGTGCCACTCAGTGAGCTGTCGAAGTTGGATGCGTTCGTTCTGCATCGCCTCTACGAACTGGTCACTGGAGTAACCGAAGACTTCGATCGCTACGAATTTTTCAAGTATTATCAACTGCTTCAAAACTTCTGCGTCGTCGATCTTTCCAGCTTTTACTTCGACATCGTCAAGGACAGGCTCTACGTAACAGCTCCTAAATCTGTTGAACGCAGAAGCGTGCAGACAGTTCTCGAGCAAGTGTTGCAGGTACTGGTGCGTCTGCTCGTGCCAGTCACGCCGCACTTAGCGGAGGATATCTGGCAACATACGCCCGAGAGATTGAGAAAAGCCAGCACCAACGATATGAGCGTCTTGCTTTCCGACTTCCCAGTGCCCGATGTGAAGGAGCACAATCAGTTCCTCGATGATTTCTGGACTGAGGTGATACCGGTGCGCAACACTGTCAACAAGGCGCTTGAACAGGCCCGGGGCGAAAAGAAAATCGGCAAATCTGTAGAAGCGAAAGTTTTACTCCACTTCGATAAACCCGAACTGGCGGAGAAAGTTGCTTCTCTTGGAAAGACACTGCCCTCGATATTTATTGTGTCGCAGGCAGAAGTCACCAATGCATCTGATTCGAATGGCACAAACGGCGGCAACGGCAAGGAACACGCCCATGCTCCGCTTGCTGAAGTGAATGAGAATGGGGTGAAGGTGACTGTGCTCAAAGCCGAGGGCGAAAAATGCGCACGTTGCTGGAAGTATTCCACCAAAGTCGGAGCAGACAAAACCTACAGCGATGTCTGTGACGAATGCGCCGATGCGTTGCCACAGTTCGCATAGAAATTGGCATAGATCACAGATCGCATAAACAGATCACAAAATTAGACGAACAAGCTCAGCAATGATATAGTCGACAGGCTATCGATTTGCGGCATCGCCGTGGAACTATAAGCGTTCATACAACCCCGGGTGGAGACTACTTCCAAATGCTCAAATATTTAGCTTCCGCAATTGCAATCACCACACTCTTATTCAGCCCGATCGCTGCTGACGCCCAGGGAAAAGCCACAAAGTATGTACAGCCTTTCCAGTGTACGAACGGCGCTGGTGACACATCTTCCTCCGCATTTCTCAGCATTCCTGGTCGCTTCCCATTGCAAGTGATAACGGATGGGACGAATGGAACTTTTGACAATCTCGGAGCTGTCATAGTGGTTCCCACCGACACGCCTGCAAACACGGTCTCATTTCAAGTGATACCGAATGCAACACTACCGTTTTTGGACATTGCCATTCTCGGCACATGGGCTCTTCCCACAGGCGAAACTGGAGCTTTCAACAGCGGCAACATTGCCAATTTCATATCCGGCAATCAGGCTAAAAACAAGAATCTGCAATACACGTTCAATCTGCAGAACTTCGTCAATGGATTCGGTAACGCTCCAGCCGGTTCAACAATCACGAGCCTGTTTGTAAATGTGGAAGTGCTGCACAGCGCAGGCAACAAATCAGGCTCAGTGCTGCTCGATAATTTCTTCGTGAACGGGCAATTGATTCCAGTCAAAATACCGCAATCTGCCGGTTGCGCACTGCCCTTCGAACGATAGAGAGCGAACCACGCTTTTCTACAACTTCCCTTTCCGAATCTATAGTCCGAAACAACTCTAGATCATACAGGGCGTTTTCCTAACATGGAAAACTCCCTTTTCTTCGTCTAACGAACTTAGTTGACCAGTTGCGTGCACTACAGCGCGGACACACTTGCTTGAGTAGTTGGTATCAATATTTCCGTCTTCAACTCACTCTCGGGTGTTATGTACGGATCGTTGACGTAATTTTCCAGGTAGAAATTGTCCGATGTTTCAAGGCGCGACTTCTTAACGATCTCAAACACTCGGCCGCAAGCTTTCGGCAACTGCATATACGAACCGGTCAAAACAAATCGCAGGTAAGATCCGCCTTCAAAATATGTATATCTGACAGGCTCCGGCAGAGAGAGAGTCGGCTTTTCTGCAACTGCGAAACCGGCTCGATAAAGTTGAGACTCCACTTTATACATTGAAAAAACGCCAGTAATCGAACCGCCGAGGCTAGCGATCGCTTCTTTGAATTGATGTATCTCTTGCCAAGCTTTTGGTGCCGTTTCTTGAAATGGACCAATTTTCTCTATATAGACGTAATGCGTAGCAGGAAAAATTAGAGAATCATACTTCTCATTAAGGCCCAGGCCCATTCGATACACCTCGACAATATCGGCTGTCACACGGGATCTTACAAAGGATCATAACATCGCCTTATGCCGAAACGGCTCAAGAATGAAGCGGACTGATACGGTATCATTGCCAGACGGAAGCCGTTGGTTATTGAAAACCACGTCATGGTTCAGGGCTCAGAAGCTGCGTGAAAGCGCGGGACTCAGGAGTAACACGTGTTAAAGAAACTGATTGCGACAATACTTGTCTTGACTGCCTCTGCTCATGTAGCTGTCGGAGCCGCAGATAAAGCACCTCCAAAGAAGCCGCCACCGCCAGATTACTTTCCACTTCGTGTCAATGACTGGTGGAAATATCAGTCAACTACCGGTGAAGGCAAGGTCACGAAATTCGACACGAAAGTAATCAGCGCAGAAGTGCGCGAAAACGATCCCGACAAAATCGTCATCTATCGTGTTGATACGACCACTCCAACAGCGATCCATGACTGGTACTCAAAACAGCAGGGCTGGGTGATGCGCCATAAGGAACAGTATGGCGATAACGAAAAAATGGTTGTGGATTATGATCCGCTTTATCAATGGACTAAAAACCCACTCGTCAATGGCGACACCTGGACCTGGACGGGAAAAGGCATGATGGGCGTGAACATTGAAGACAATGCAACAGTCTCGGGACCGGAAGAAATTTACGTACCGGCAGGGAAATATAACTGCATGAAAGTTGTCACCAAGGTGAAACAGGGTGGCAGCGACGTGACCAAAACTTACTGGTTTGCCAACTGGATAGGTCTGGTCAAATCAGCAACTCAGTCAGGCCCCGTCGGTTCAGTCACTGAATTGCTCGATTACAGCTTCAAACACCCGCCACCACCTAAGAAGAAACCGTAACCGCAACTTCTTTTGAATCAGCTCTGACAGGCTGATTGAACTTTTCCTTCAACCGAAGAAACGGACTTTCCAAATAGCGCCAGGAGAGTCTGGCAAGCACGTATGTGATTGAAAGCCCCATAACCCAGCACGCCGCCACATACGATACTCTCGACTGTATATGGAACACAAGTCGGCAGATCATTATCGACGAGAGTATTGATGCGACGTGAAAAATGTACATACCGTAAGTAAGTTTGCCAATGTGCACTAGCAGCGGTGCACGGAAGAACTTCTGCACCGGCGCAAACGACAGAGTAGAAAGTAAAAGCGAAGTCCAGGCCACAGCAATCACACTGAATACCCAAATCAAGGAGATGTCACAGCTCTCCATTCTAGGTGCGAAAGCCAACACTGATAAAATGGAAAGCAGCGAAATACAAAACAATCCAATTTGCACGACACGATTATTCTGCAACCACTTGCTATGCGACTGCCAGAAAAACGCAGCCAGGCAGCCACCCAAAATTGAATCCATTCTCGCCGGTCCGTTCATGTAGATGGCAAAATAATTCTTGGGAAAGAAAGAGAACATTGAAGCTCTAATTATGACACCAGCTATTAGTGCCACCACGAGCAATGCGACGAGGACGCGAGTGCTTTTGAAAAACGACATCAAACTGCCCCAGAGCAGGTAGAACTGCTCTTCTATGCACAGACTCCAGAGGGGATTGATTATGCCGACCAGCTCGCCGTGAAACATGATTGCGTAATTTCCAAGAAAGACAAAAAATGCCAGCCAAAAATCGCCGCTGGTCGTCAATTGCTCATGGCTGAGCGGAATTCCGACCTTCACTTGCAACGCGGTAACTAACGGATAGATGACAAAATAGGCCAGAGTCAGATAAGTGATATAGAGCGGCCAGATGCGCAAAACGCGCCTGGTCAGAAAATTCTTCAAACTGACACTATCACAGCGTTTTCGCTCACTCAATAATAGTGACGTGATAAGAAAAGCGCTCATAACGAAAAACAGATCGACGCCAGTCCACCCCCACTGCAAGAGCTTCTGATCAAATGCAGACAGGAAATTGAGAACAGCGTTATGCCCGGGACTCTGCCTCAAAAATAGCCCGGTCGTGTGACTGTAGAAGACCAGAAAGAAGGCGAGCGCGCGTAAACCGTCTAGCTCGGTCCACCAGATCTTCGAAGCTGGCACTGCCTACTGGACCCGCTGTTGTTGAAGCTGCTGGAGACGCTGCTGGTGGCGAGCACGAAAACCAGTCTCTGGCTGGTTTTGAGCACTGGACTGGCTTTGACTCCTGGCATGGTTCGGAGACTGCCCGGCGTTGTTCGTCTGTGGTTGCCCTGGCCCGGCGGGCTGGGCCTGCGAACCGGGCGAGACCTGCGAAGGCGGTTGTGACTGCGGCACTCCAGCTGGCTGCTGCCCCTGTACACCTGGTCCCGGCTGCGGTCTGGCAGGATCAGCGGACGGAGTCACATTTTGATTCTGCAACGTGTGCGGCAACCACGGGCTCGATGGAGGTGGTGGCGGAGGTTGCACCGGTCTGGGAGGCGCCACGACTTTCTGTGCCACGTTTATCCGCTTCGGCGGAGGCACATAGCGGCTGACGAACAGCTGGAAAGCAGGAGCCCACATCTGAGCAGGCATGTTGTGAGCAGCCGTGGGCAAAATAACAAGGTCATTCTTCACGCCCTTTGCGTCAAGCCGTCTGTGAAACTCGTTTGCTTGCTCATACGGGATGATCTCGTCCACACCGCCGTGAATAATTAGCACAGGTTTCGAATGTTCGTTGGCGTAAGTAACAGCACTTGCGTTCAATGCCGCCGATTGATTTTTCAAAGGTGGACCACCAATCAATGCTGCTATCTGCCCTTTCGGACTGGCGAAAACGACCTGTCCAGGCGATGCATGATTGACGTGTGCAACGATAGAGAGAAGGTTAACAGGACCACTCACATCAATCACACATTTGACAGCTTCTTTGCCTGGATAATCCTTGGTAGACATCAGCGCGGCCAGGTGAGCACCAGATGAGATACCACAGACGATAATATTATCGGCCGAATATCCGTACTTGGCTGCATTTTCTCTCAGAAAAGTGAGGGCGCTGACGCAATCATCCCACTGCGCCGGCCACCTGGCCACCGAAGTAGGACGCATGTTGATCGTGGCGATCGCATAGCCTGTTTGCATGAAAAATGGTGGCACATCCGATTTGTCACCGGTCAGCCATCCTCCCCCGTGGATGTAGAGGATCAAAGGCGGCGACACTACATTAGGTGGCACAAATATATCGAGCTTCTGATGGACGGTTCCTTTAGCTACGTAAGGAATGTCTTTCATCGATTCGGCTGCCTGGGCAGACAATCCACACACCCAGAGAAGCAAAAGAGTTAAATACGGTAAATATTTCTTCAGAGTTCTATACCAATACAATCTGCTGAATTGGCATTTTAACACAGTTGTTGAGAAGTAAATTCCCAAACTAGGCTGCTTGTCTCACGACTTTATCTAATCGTTGCAAATCAGATGCAGATGCACTGCTATCAGACTTTGGAACGATCAAACGCACCGCATCCGGTACTATTTCAACATGCATCGGCGTACTGCCGCAGCGGTCGCCGTCCACCATGGCAGTTGCGTGATCCGTCAGTGCAGGCGAAAAATCGGGCTTTAGCATGAGAAAATTTTTGATTCGGCGAGCCCAATGGTGCACCGGAAACTTCAGGTGAGAAGCGGCTAATACATCAATATCTACAGATTTGATTTTTCGCACGAGATAGGGTGGCTCGCCAGGTGGCAGAATTCCAAAAATATTCCAGGCGGCAAAACGCCAGGTAGTGCGCCAATAGTCCCGAATCGACTTCGGATTCATAACAATCAAGTCGAGCGTGCCGTTGTTCAACTGGCTGTAGTCAAAATCATTACCGATACCCATTTCGCCAATAGTAGTAATGAAGACACCGGAGGCAGGCATCACCTCAGGCTCCGCTCCATCTATAGAGATCTTGAATGCACGCGGTCCGCGCGCCATACTCTTGAGCAAAGGCAACACATAGACAAAAAGCCGCCAGAAGCGCTTGTGACGCTGACGGGGCACTGTCAGCGCATTGGCGATCGGTCCCGTACCTGCATCGACGGTAAACCAGTGGTCATTGAGCTTACCGAGGTCCATCGAAATCACCTGACCATTCAGGATAGTTTCCAGCGCCGGATAGAGCACATCGCCCTTAAGTCCACGAGGATAAATACCAAGGTTGTGAGCAAGCAGGTTGCCCGTTCCGAAAGGAACAATGCCGACTCTAGCCTTGCTGTGCAGCTGAGCTACCGCCCCCAACACGACACCTACAGTGCCGTCGCCTCCACACGCTATGACCAGGTCGAACTCCCCCATGTCAGAAGCGAGCAGCTCCTCGGGGGTGATGCCTGGCGTTGTTGCCCGCACAGTGACCATGTAATTCTTGTCTTCATGCAATCTTCTAACAATCGCACCAAGACGCCTGTCGAGGTCGCCAACTGTGCCGGAAGCCGGATTGTAAATCACCAGTGCCTGCTTAAGTTCGGTCATCAGCCACACCTCATTTTTGCTGTAGAGATGACATCGGCTCAGTCAAGAATGTTCCGCGCAGCAGTTCCATGAGGTAATCTAGAGTTCTTGGGGCTTTCGTTTCTTCTGGATTTAATGTGAAAGACTCGTCCGAAGTGCCCATTAGAAACTTCCATAAAGTCACGGAATGGCTGTATAGAGGCGGCCAGCCTGGCTCTGATGGCATCAAAGCCCTGTCAGAGATGGGCGTGCGTACCGTCATTTCTCTTCGCTGGGGCAAGAGAACCATAGAAACGGAACGAGCATATGTCGAAGCCGCAGGAATGCGCTTTCTCAGCATCAGGCTCAACTATTGGAATCTGCCAACTCAGCAAATAATTGATGAATTTCTGGCGCTAGTGGACCATGAAGCCAGCCGACCAATATTTGTACATTGCTTGCATGGAGCCGATAGGACGGGACTTTTGATCGCCATTTATCGTATGGCGAAAGAAAACTGGCCGGTCGAAAGAGCTTATGCTGAGATGAAACAGCACGGTTTTCATCGTTTCAGAATTCGCAATTTCAAATGGATGCTCTGGAAATACGCACGCCAAGCCAAAGAAGATGGCGCAATCAATTAGCAATCAGCTTTCAGAGACGGCGCCATCAACTAGCGTCAGCTGTCAGTGGACGGAGCAATCTACAAAGAAATCGCATTCGGGTCTAGTGAATTTTATATGGCGCCGCAGAAAGCGAGAATTTATCTAGTTCCTCGCCGTCTTCAGAAATTTGCTTGAAGGTTAACTTATCGCCGTCCACATCAACCAAACTGAAAGAATGGGTGCGAGCGATAAATTTATCAGTAAATGGCTGCCATTTATCGGGTGTCGTCGCAATCTGACCACCACTGAGAGCGGCACCGCCACCGCCTGTGGTTATATAAACGATCTCTCCGGCGTGAGCAGGTTTACCCCCAGCGGCGAACTCCGTCTCACCATTAACAAGTCCCTTAGAATCCATGATACCGGGCTTGAAGTGCAGCGGAAAAGTGCGCTGATAGTTATGAACATGACCACAAAAAACCATACGCACATCGTGTTTCTCTAAGATATCTGAAATTAGCCGCATGCGCTGCTCTGAATAGTGGGTGCGGTCAGAGTTGAATGCCGTCTGATGATAAAGAACAAAACGCCACGTCTTATCTTTGCCACCAGAAAGAGCATCGTCTAGCCATTTTCGCCACTCTTTATTCGACCAGTCCATGTAATGGTCTGCATCCAACATAACAAAGCGCGCATTGCCGAGATCAAAATAAAATGTCGTCATGACAGGATAATTCGCGCCTGCCGCCGCCTTGAACCGCTCTTGCCGTTCCTCATTATGCAACAGCAAAGGAGTATTGGGCTGACCGAGTTTACCGGGTCCGTTCAAGGGCTGCATCCACTCGTAAAAATAAGCCAGTGAGTCGGGAAACACAGACAAATCACGAACATCGAAGAAAGATGCCTTAGCAATATCATGATTGCCAGGCACCGCGGCCATCAGTGTAGAACGCATCAATGGTGCGCCCTCCTCAGGTGCCGAATGGTCATTGTTGTACACCGGAAAAAAGTGGTGCATGTATTCGCTGGCCCGTCCATCCGTATAAACTATGTCGCCTGTGATGAGAATGAAATTGGGTTTGGCGCGGCTCAATTGATAGGCTACTTTCCTCTGAGCGACCGTATCGGCACCACAGTCTCCCATGACTGCAAACTTGTAGTGCTCCTTATCCTCTGCTCTTTCAATCGCGTGAGCAGAGAAGACTTCTTTTCCACTCTTGGTCAGACGGTAGTCGAATGACTTAGTACCAAATTCGGTGACATCGACATAATTCAATTGAATTGGTTCAATTGAATCGACTGTCAAAAGTCGATGTTCCACTTGCGGACCTGGAATCCAACTCGTTCCGTCTTTCACTTCAAGCTTCCAGTCATCCTCTTGCTGTCCGGCAACCTGCCAGACAAGGGCTAAACCACCCTTTGAACCAAGTTGAAGGTAGGGCTTAGCGACAAAATCACCAGCTGCAACTCTCTTGTAATCGGTACGCTGACTGGCAACCCACCCAACCACTCCAAACAATAAGAGCAACAAAACTAAAACTGCGACGGGGTTAGCTTTGGATTTGCTTGCCAATTTGATTAATTCCTGTGCGTGCAATTCCCACTGATTCCCCCCAGGAGCCGGGGGCGAGGGATAGTATAGTGAAGGAAGAGGAGATCTTCATGTCAGGCGAATCAGGTTCCAACACATCAACCGGCGATGCAATGCACGGTCAGGCGTCAGAGACGATGCAGGGTCATGTTAACAGCATCAAGGCGAAGTTGGGATTAGACAACGAGAATAGTTTGCTCGGCAAACTGAAAGCCCACACCCGCCGAAAGTTGTCAGAGTTGGAGGCTGCGAGAGCAGCGGGCGTAACCGCCGTTCCTGGAAGTCCAGACTGGCAAGCGGCTATGAAACCGGAGTCATTCAGTAAAGGTTTTATCAGGGCGAACAGAACTCAATTCCTGGTCACCGCAAGCATTTTCAGCCTCGGTCTTTTCTGGCTTCTCGTCATCAGATTTGTCCATCACAGCGACAACGTAAAGCAAACTGGAAACAGTGAAGTGGCGCAGAAAGCTCTGGCCGCACAACAAATGAACAACGGTTTGTCCCCTACCTATCCGACAACCTCTTTTGGAGTGCCGAGCGGCAATGCAGGCTGGCAAAATGGTGGATTTGGTGCGCCGAACCAGAATCAACCGACCGCCCAGACTCAGCCTTATTCACAACCGCAATCCCCTTTACAGTCCACGGGTCAGGCCGCAGTTACCTCGCAAACTGGCGCTCCGTTACCGATTGGCACATCCGTGCCGCAAGTGTATTCTCCGTACACGCAACAAGCCCCTGGACAAGGCTATACGCCAATGCAAGCGCAAATGCAGCCACCGATGCAAGCGCAAATGCAACTACCTATGCAAGGGCAAATGCAGTTGCAGCCAATGTCTACCTACCCTCAGGCAAGGGGCGGGTATCCGCAAGCGACTCCAACATATTCACCAGCAGCTCAGACCGGTGGTCTTTATCCGATGAGGACGCACGCCGCAGCCCGTCATCAAGTCGTTGTCAACCGCTAGCAAGTTACCGGCGAAACTCAGGTGTGCAGCTCTTTCCGCCGAATAGCTTCGGCAAGTAGAGTAATAGCTACGGTCGCCACAATCATCAACGTAGACAGAGCATTGATTTCAGGACTGACACCAAATTTCACAAGACTGTAGATTCTCAAAGGCAAGGTCGTGCTGCCGACGCCGGCCGTAAACTGAGTGATGACAAAATCATCGAGCGAAAGTACGAAAGCGAGCAAACAACCAGCGATAATACCAGGCATCAAAAGTGGTAACGTGACTCTAAAAAATGCCATCACGGGCGATGCGCCAAGGTCCTGCGCCGCCTCTTCCAGTCTTTTGTCCATTCCTTCCAGGCGTCCCATAACGGTAAGGGTGACATAAGCCACGCAAAACACTATGTGGGAAACGATAATTGTTGACAGGCTCAGATTCACCCCAAGAGCCACAAACAAGATCAGAGCAGCTACAGCCATCGCGATCTCAGGAATAAGAATGGGCAACATGAGCAACCCACGAAATGCGCCTTTACCGGCGAAGTGCTGGCGCGAGAGACCAACTGCCGCCATTGTTCCCATGATACCGCTGACGGTGACAGCAGAAAGGGCGACGATGATGCTATTGACCAGCGCAGAAAGCAGTGTTTCGTCAGACGCCAATTTGGAATACCACTTTGTCGTAAAGCCTGTCCAATGAACAGCCATGCGAGAATCTTCGAAACTAAACAGAATCAAGACGATGATTGGTATGTAGAGAAAGCCGTAGATGAGACAGGCGACTATACTCAACCATCTTGGCTTATTTAGCATGTTTCATTCTGGCAGTAAGAGCCAGCAGTCGACGTTGCATATCATTCATCGGGCTCATGTCACCGCGCTTTGATGCGACTTCAATTCCCTGCTTGTATGTCTCAATAGCATCATCGTTCTGACCAAGTCCCTCATAGGCCTCCGCCAGAGCAACATAGGCAACCGTATGAGTCGACTTGATTTCCAGCGCTTTCTTCAGAAAAGGAACCGCTTCCTCAAATTTTTCCAGAGCAACCAGACAACTGCCAATGCCGTAGTTCGCCAACAAGTCCTCGCCATCGATTTCCAGGACCTGTTTAAACATGTCGAGTCGCTGAGTAGCTTCCTCTATGCGCCGCTTTTTCTCTTCCTCATCCTTCTTGGCTTGAGTAGCTTGCAATGCCGCTTCACGCATTCGAATGCCCAGTGAAATCGCCTTCTCTTCCTCCGCTTCTTCCTTCAATCCTTTCTCGACATAGAACACGGACAAATTCGTATGCGCCATGACTGAATCGGCATTCAACTCGACCAGGGTTTTCATAAGCGCGATCGCTTCATCAATCTGTCCACGTTTATGCAAAATGACGCCCAGAGCTTCATACGCATCTTCGAGCTTCGGATCGAGTTGCAACGCCTCTCGCAGCAGGTCAACAGCTTCCGACGCGGTTGCGTCATCCGCTTCTTTTGTATAGAGACTCAACGCTCGCTCATAGCAGTCTCGAGCACGTTCGTGAGGACTGCGGCTCTTTATGAAGGGCAGAATCTTAATAGTGACCTTATACTGCTCGCCGTTTATATGCGCGTCAAAAGTCTTATCAGGCACACGATAGTCGCGCTTCACAAAGGCAAGAGCGATAGTCGTTTTCAGTGTGGGTGAATAACAATTGCTCTTAATCCAGGCGACGTCACCACCATCGGTGCTGACTTTGCTATCCATTGGAAATTCGGTACGCACGCCACCACCAAGGAGCAAACCAACCAGCCCCCGAGTTGGTGCGCCCTGGCTCTTCACCCGCGCTAACACTTCCTGGCCAAGAAAACAGCCTTTGGTGTAGCTGACCGTTTTTTCTTCCAAGCCGGCTTCAGGAAGAAAATTCAGTTCAGAAAAATCCACACCGTAAATCGGCATGCCAGACTCGATGCGCGCTGTTTCTATCAATTCAGGGCTCAGCTCAACAAGCGCATGCCGGCGGCAAATCGACTCCAATTCGTCGATAACTTTAGGGGCATCATCGTGAGAGACGCAAACAATAAAGCCATCTTCTCCGCACAATGATCGGCGCAAAATCAAAGCATGATGATGGAATAACTTTGTATCGCAAACGTCGTTCTCGAGAAACTCGACCTGAGACTGCGATTGAAGCCCTTCAGCCAGGCATTGAAGAGCTAGAGGACCCTGTATAGCAAAGAAAACAAAATGACTGCTCTCTTCAACGAAGTCCACTTTATCCGCAAACCTGTACGTGTCGAGGTGAAAGAGGATTTTCTCGATCTGTTCCTTTTCAGCCAGAATGCGGTATGACTTGTGCTTTCGATATAGCTGAAAGAAGGCTTTGACATGGGCTTTTCGATCCAAAATACAGGAAAGCTGCGAACTCAATTCCGGCAATTTGGCGACATCGTTGGTCGTCTGAGACTGCAGAAAACGGGTCGCATCAGGTCCATGCACAGCCAGCAGGCCGAGCCCTTCCAGGCGACCGTAAGCTCCAACCTCTCTCAACGTTTGAAGAGACAATTCGATAGATGTTTGCAACATGGCTAATATTCTACTGCTTCGCTATCAATATAAGAAAAAACTGCCCCAACCGGAGTCAGGGCAGCGATAATGCCAGCCAGGGTGATTGTTTAGACCGAGAATGAGCTGCCGCAGCCACATGAACTCTTGGCTTGTGGGTTCTTGATGACAAAACCCTTTCCTTCCAGTCCGTTCTGGAAATCAAGCGTAGTGCCCTTCAGGTAAATGGAGCTCTTGGGGTCAACAAAGACCTTGATGCCATGTGCTTCTACAACGTTGTCTTTCTCTTGAGCGTTATCGAAGCTCAAGCCGTATGACATTCCGGAGCAGCCGCCACCGCGAATTTCGAGGCGAAGACCGGTTTTGCCTGGCTCTTCCGCAAGCAATTTTTTCACTTCTTCTGCAGCCGGCTCCGTGATATTGACGAGCGCTGGCGCCGTTGCTGTTGTAGTTTCAGACATTACTGAATCCTCATGAAAGTTGGTCTATAGCTGTTGGAGGACATTTATAGACTCTTGACACTGTTAATTTAACATATGACAACGCCTGGGTACCAGGAAGTAACTATTTCTTTCCAAAATGCATTTGGCCGAAGCTAAACCTATCTTGAGACCCTGCAGACAGACATGACCATCGAAAGAAGCCCGGAACGCCGCTTCCTCGCGAACGAGGCTTACAGATCCTGCTAGGGCGGTATCGTGCGCGGTGGCAGCTTTGCATGAATCGAAGTGGGATAAAGCCAGGTGGGAATAAGCGACAAGCACAAAAAGAGGGATTTTATACCGGACTTTTTAGCGGACTTTAGAGCGGACATTCGGCGGGTATGAACATTATCAGCCCATTCGCAGAATGCGCTATTATTTGGGTAAGACAATCAATAGTACTGTGATAGGATAATGCCAAATTTAGCGGACTTTATACCGGACTTTTAGCGGACTTTAAAAATGGACAGAGCAGAGCACACAAGTTCAATGGAACCATTACTGCTCTCGGGCGAATCAAAATATCGTTCTGAGTTGACCGACCTGTCCCTAGAATTAGCTCAAAAGTCCGCCGCGCTGCGGGCTGGTTTGCCGCCAGGGATACTTGAAGCCCTGGCAATTCTCGTTCGGACCATGAACTGCTACTACAGCAACCTTATAGAGGGACACGTCACTCATCCAGTCGATATAGAACGGGCGAGAAAAGGTGATTATAGTCAGGACGCGATCAAACGTAATCTCCAGTTAGAAGCCAACGCACACATTGAAGTACAAGCTTGGATAGATAGCGGTGGACTAAGAAAAGAAGCCGTTACCACCGCTGCTGGATTGCTGGAAATACACAGGCGCTTTTGCGACTTGCTACCACCAGAACTACTGATAGTAAAAGACCTCCAAACAGGCGATGAAGCAGTGGTTTCACCCGGCACACTACGTGATAGAGATGTGAAAGTAGGACAACATATCGCAATCAGCCCAGCGGCTGTGCCACGGTTTCTGCGCCGTTTTGAGGAGGTCTATAGCGGGCTCGGCAAAACAGAAACACTCTTAGCGACTGCTGCAGCCCACCACAGACTGCTGTGGATTCATCCATTCCTTGACGGGAACGGACGCGTTGCGAGACTAATGTCGTACGCACAAATGCTATCAATCCTGGAAACTGGGGGAGTTTGGTCGATAGCTAGAGGTCTTGCTAGAAACGAGAAAGCCTACAAAGAGCACCTCATGGCTTGCGATGCTCCGAGACAAGGCGACTTAGATGGAAGGGGGAATTTGAGCGAGCATCGTCTCGCATTATTCACCAAATTTTTTCTCGAAGTTTGCCTGGACCAGGTACGCTTCATGGAGGGTTTGGTTGAACCCAACTCCTTAAGAACACGCATTCTGTTATGGGCAGAAGAGGAGATTCGGTTAGGAAAAATGCACGTCGGTGTGAGAAAAGTCATCGAATCTCTTTTATTCAGAGGCGAATTACAGCGAGGTGAAGTGCCAGGAATTGTTGAACTTGGCGACCGCCACACTCGAAGAATGATTATCACGCCACTTCTCGCTCGGGGAATTCTTAGTTCTCCATCAGAACGTGGTCCGCTTCGGCTAGCGTTCCCTTCGGAGCTGGCTCCCAGGTGGATGCCGGGATTGTTCCCGCAAGAACGACAACACCCGTTATAAACGGACCGTCAAGAAACGTTTGTGAGTCTTTCTCGCTGAGAGGCAGACGTCAGAAGGGGCACACTCCTAGCAGCATTGAGACTTCCTTGTCTTTCAAGCAAATAGCCTATAGCATGAACCGAATTGACGACTCCAACACAACAGGGAAAAAAGATGACTAAATTTGCCTCGTTTGTAGATCGTAGCGGCGCAATTATTCTGATAAATATCGACCGCATACGAGCAATCAAATCAATGTTTCAAGATACTGAACACACAGTGATCATGTTCAACAGCAAAGATGATTACGAAATTGTGCAGGGGACTTTAGAATCAACGCTCGGAACAATTCAAAAGGCGCAGCTGTAATCAGCATCTTAGTATGCATTTTGGTACAGGATAACGGTGGCACTATATCTGGTGCAGTTAAGAAACACGTCAATTTAGTGATTGCGAAATACTTGAC
This sequence comes from Candidatus Melainabacteria bacterium, assembly GCA_003963305.1. NCBI lineage: Bacteria > Bacillati > Candidatus Melainabacteria > Candidatus Melainabacteria bacterium. Next base: position 92,224 of record RXJR01000027.1, read on the forward strand.
GTGAGTACTAATGTCAGATATCATCAAAAACATATCGTCAATTGAACCGACTAAAAGGAGGGGCTTATGAACATTGTCATTGTAGAAACCGGACGCCATGCAGCTTTGCGCCGACGCCCCTCTATTTCAATATAAGATAGAGATTTTCTTTATTTAGAACATCGTTGTGCCGCAAGTGCGTTTGCGTCCTTGAATTCGTATTCACACACGTTTTCGATAGGATTACACAAACCATGATTCCATCATCGTTTTCAGCGCTCGTTAGAGCGCCGAAGGTGTGCGGCCGCATTGTGTCTAATGACCGCAGCCTCTATTTAGTTGAGACACAAAATGAACAGTTCCACGCACAGATTTCAGGTGTAATGCGCTACCAGACACAAGATCCGCGAGAATTTCCAGTTGTTGGAGATTACGTATCATTTGTGCAAACTGGAAACGTATCTATAATCGACTCTGTTCTGCCACGAAAAAATCTCTTTGCCAGAAGAGCAAAAGACGGTAGTCACTATATGCAGCCAATCGCAGCAAACATTGATACGCTATTCGTGACTGTGGCTGTAAATAGAGACTTCAATATCCGCCGACTGGAGCGATATGTCGCATCAGCCTGTGCATTCGAAGTTCCATTTGCCATCGCCCTGACCAAGATCGACCTCGTTGAAGAACCCGATCTTTTCATTGAATCCGTTCGAGAAATTCTCGCAGATGTTCCGATCATCGCGTTGAGTGCACTAGACGGTCGGGGATATGCCGAATTGCAGCCGTTCTGCGGACCGGAAAAAACTATCGCGTTTGTCGGATCGAGCGGTGTCGGTAAATCGACACTGATTAATTCACTGCTCGAAGCCTCCATTATGGAAGTTGGTGAAATAAGACAAACAGATGGTCGAGGTCGACACACAACGACACGAAGATTATTGCTGCATCGAAAAGATGGCACCGCCATTATCGACACCCCTGGCATGAGGGAGTTCACGCTCGCTGAAGCAACTCAAGGAGTCTCCGATGTGTTTGAAGAGATCACGACTATTGCGCAGTCGTGCAAATTCAGCGATTGCAGACACGAGGGTGAACCTGACTGCGCGGTGCTAGATGTTGTGGATGACGCGCGATTGGAAAGCTGGAGAAAACTGGAGCGAGAGGCAGCATTTGAAGCGCGCAAGACTGACCGCAGAGCAGCTGTTATCGAGCGCGAAAAGTGGAAAGCGATTCACAAGGAAAATCGACGTCGGGAAAAAGATCGCTGGTGACCATGTTGAACCATTATCGCAGCTTTCGGAACTTATGGCAGTCGATATAGGACGACACTCTTGCTGTCACTGCCTGAAAGCAACTGCGAGCCATCAGCAGAAAAAGCAAACGCCCACCCTGCTGTAAGTCCGGTGTACTTGCAGTCCATTTGACCGGTAGAAGCATTCCAACGTCCGGCAGTCTTATCAAGGCTGCCAGACATAATGCTCCTGCCGTCGGAGGTATAGGCGACATCACAGACCCAGTCAGAGTGCCCCATCAGTTTCGTTATTGGAGTTTTGCCGACCATGTCCCAAATAATCACCCGCGTATCTGCGCCACCTGTCGCAGCATTCTTTCCGTCAGGAGAGAATGCTGCACTCAGCACCGTATCGGTGTGACCGTTCAGCACCGCAAGCGGTGCCAGACTCTCACCATCAATCAAGCGTAATGAATGGTCTTCCAACCCGACCAGTGCAGTGCGACCGTCCGGTGAGAATGCAATAGCATGCACAGCGCTGGGAGCAACCAGTGCTGAAGACTTCATTGTGCCGGTGCCAAAATCCCAGGTTTTAATAGTGCCGTCAAAATCTCCAGACATCAATTTTTGACCATCAGGCGATATTGCCAGAGATCTGACGCTGTTCTTGTGTCCTGTTAATGTCCGCACCAGAGCACCGCTACCGGCGTCCCAGATTTTCACCTGAAAGTCATCACATCCGGTGACAACGAACCGACCATCGGGTGAAAATATGACGGCCCCGATCATGCCGTTATTGCCTTCTAATTTAGCAAGTTCTTTGCCCGAAGATAAATCCCAGATACGAGCAGATTTGTCTTCACTGCCTGATACCGCGCGCTGACCATCTGGGGAAAAATTCAAAGACTTGATCCAGCCGATGTGACCGACCATCTCTTTGACCTGCTCCATCGGTTTAGATGAGGCCGACATCGACCCACTCTCAATCGTTTTGGTGATTGTGGTTGTTGATGCAGTCGTGGTATCTGCAGGTACGGGCACTGAAACCGTTTCATCCGCCGCAGCAGGGTTACAAAGGCTCATCGACGACAACAAAATGACTGAGACCAGAGCCACTAACAGCTCACTAGAAATTCGGTTCAACTTTAAGATCCTTCCTTACACAACCGTGGGCAGTTTACCGCACTCGCAAAGGAAATGATGTTGCCAAGCACAAGCAAAGTTAGAACAATTACGGATCAGCAATGACCTTACCAATCTCCTTAAAAGTTGAAAGTGGTCCGCGCCAGTCAATCTCACATTTTGGACCCAGCTCTGACTGCAATTGTTGTTTTTCCTTGTCGGACCAGCTATCACCTGTAATATGAAGTTTGATCAAACGATGCATTCTTTTGTACGCAGGAATCGAAGCAGGAGTGATTTGGCACCCTTCAATGTCGAGTCCACGCAGCATCGGGAGGTTCTCGAGAATCCTGACGGTTCGGTCGTTCAACACATTATCACCAGTCAAGTCCAGGTCGGTTATTGTCCTGATTTTCGAAATCAAGGTCAGATCCTCCGTATCAAGAACAGTATGCGTTAACGAAAAGACCGTTAAATTGTGCGTTCTCTTTAGCGTCTGCAAAAGCGTTTTCGCATCACTGACTTGAGTCAGTGTAAGATTTTCCAAGTTCAGCAAGTTTTTCATTTTCGCCAGGGCAGAGCCGCTGAGTCTCGAGCCTGTCAAATCAAGCCTCTTCAACGCTTTCATTTTACCGATAATCGGAAGCGCTGACTCAGTAACTGAACTGTTTGGCAGTCTGAGACTCTGTAAGAAATTCTGGGTGGTCAATCCCTGTAGTAATTCATCCAAATTCTGATCGCAGTCACCCAAAACCACTGCAAAAAGTTCGTCTGGTCGAAACTTGAGAATAAACTTCGGATGCTGGTAAAGGTATCGAGAGGCAACAAAATTCAGCGGCAAGAAATTCTCAAAGTGCTCGCCAACTTTTGCATCAACGACTGGGGAATTTTCCATGCTGATTTGGCCGATTGATTCGGAGGGAAAAACAAACAGTCTGTTCAACCCACCTGTTTGAGAGAAACTCTTTATATTTTCGTCGAACAGTGTTTCGTGTGGCTGCTGGGCAAATGTATCAGCCTTCTTCAGTTCAACGACACCAGTACTACTGAAAGGCGAACTTTGTGCCATCGAAGTCCCCTTCTGCGTAAATGGCTGCACGCCGAACCCAGTAAGCAGTCCCGTCGAAAATCCGACCAGCATCAACAGCGCCGCCATCGGTATTGAAACTTGATACCACTTAGAATCCGAGATCGGTGGCGATACAACATGTTTCTGCACATCGCGCGCTACCACATTCGGTGCAGAAGCACCGGCGACGAGATGTTGTTCCAGCCTGACAAGGTCAGCCAGCAATTCATGCGCGTTCTGATATCGAGACTCTGGATCCTTCTCCAACAGTTTCGCGATGATCAGTTCACTGACTGCAGGAAAAGTAATTCCTAGAGACGCTTCCTTGAGAGGCACTGGTCGTTCGCTCTGGTGCTTGCTCATCGTTGAAAGAGCAGTTTCACCTAAAATCGGCGGAGCGCCTGTAAGCGCCTCATACATTACACAACCAAACGAATACAAATCGGAGCGATGGTCGGTAGCAATTCCGGCGCACTGCTCAGGACTCATATAAAGTGGGCTGCCAAAAATTTCTCCAGTACGTGTGAGCGTCATTTGATTGTATCCGTCTTGCCCAGTCAACTTGGCAATACCGAAATCAACAAGTTTTACGCTACCGGCGAAAATCTCCTTGTCACTGGTGATCATGATATTCGAAGGCTTAATGTCGCGGTGCACAACTCCATGATCATGTGCATACGCCATAGCAAAAGCAACCTGGATCATGATCTTGAGCGTTCGCTCCAGCGACAGCCTCGTTTTCGCCTTCAATTCATCAGCGAGAGTAACACCGTGCACCAAATCCATAATGAAGTAAGGCTGCCCATCAGGAAGAAGCCCGAAATCATGAACTTTTACCAGATTGGGATGATCCAGCTTACCGGCGGCACGTACCTCATTGTGGAAGCGGCGCCAGACTGTGTTAGTAGTGTGCTGACCGTTTAAATACTTGAGTGCGTACTCGACGTGGGAATGCAAATTTCGAACTTGATAGACGGAACCCATGCCGCCAACGCCAAGCAATTTTAGTACTTGATATTTTTCCAGAACAATCGAGCCGATGTCGAACAGGGGCGCAACAGCGCTGTCTCTATCGAGAGTTCCCTCATCAGCTAAGCTTGATGGTTTATTCACTCCATCTCGATCGATCACTTGTTTTAAATCTTGTTCTGTCACAGTTCAAGCAGTGGTCTTGTCATGGCTAACCGAGACACCAATTATTTCATTCCCGAAATCCGCGAAAGTCAACACAGATTTCAAAAACACAAGTGAATAAGTGTATGAAATCACAAGTAAACACAGGACTCGAACTAAAAGTGAATAAATGAACTGGCTGGAGAATGCTCCCGTTCAGTCTGATCCGGCTCCAGGTCATTGATATCCGGCTTTTCGGGTAAGTCGTTCCCCTCTGAGTCATGCCATCGATGCCAGTCAAGGGACTTTTTGGATTTGCCTGAGGCATCTTTAGGCTCTTTATCAGAGGTTTCAGCCTCCTTTATACGCGGACCATCCTTGACAGTTTTCAAAAACTGATAAGTCTGCGCTGAAGGCTTGAAGCCATTAGTGTGAGAGACCTCGGTGCCTGCAGGAGTCGTGACGACCAGAGATGGCACCTGCACCACCATGTACTTCTTATACAACTTCCTGATATAAAGTCGCTCGGGGTCTTCAAATTGGTTTGCGCCCGGCACGATGATCGGATAGAAATCATTGAGAATACACTCTGCCACCATGCGGTTTGAAAAAACAATGTCGTCCATCATCTCTGTTTTCGGGCTGCCGTCACCGACGAAGTAAAGCAAAAGCGGCTTGTCCTGAGCCTTAGCCAGAGTCTTCAATTCAGTGTAGGGACGCCAGTTCACAAACTTCAATGCCACCTGCTGTGAATGACCAGACCACAAGGCGACGCGCAGAATAAAAAGTCCAATCGTCAAAGCTAAAAGCCAGATTGGAATGCCGTTCGTTGCACCTTTCCTACTCAGCCGCATAATTAATATCCCGCCAGTTAAGTAAGAGATTGCACAACACCAGACCAACACACAGATTCATTAGATATGTAACGAGTGGATAAATGTCGAAAGTGGAATTCGTCAAGAAATCAAAAACGAAAAACCTGGGTGCGATCACATCACTGACCTGGGTAATCACATTATTCAGCATCGTCAAAAAGTCATGCGGGCTGCACGTAATAATCAAGGGCAAGAAGTGCTTGTTTAGCCAGTCATAGACACCAAGATGTTTGAGAATTCGAGTCGATGCAGAGCTGTATGCGGGCACATAGAAGTCGAAATCAAAGATCAGATGATCGAGACCGATTAATTCAAGCGCAATTACGCCATAGCCGAACAGCTGACGTGTTGGCAGCAGTGATACCATCACCAGTGCTATACAAATGCTCAGCGCATCCAACACTCGCTCTAGAAGAGAGCAAAACACCATCAGTGTTGTCCAATGGTGTGTCACGGTCTCTCCACAAAGGCACAAAACCATGAACTGAAGCAGTGAGACTGCACCTACCACAGTAGAGAGAGCCAGCCACTTAGTAAAAATATACTGAGCGCGCGACACAGGGCGCGACAAAATCAAGGGCAAATAATCCGAACCGCCGCCTTGCGCAGCACCACCACCGGCTATATTTTGCGATACGATGATCGACAAACCGAAAAGCAAAGCGCAAGTATACGAAGAAACAGCATCATTGTGCGCTGTTACCGAATTCGAGTCAGCCAGCGTGGTGAGCGGCAGAGCGACAATAAATCCAAAAGCGATGACATAAAAAACATAGTGTTTTGCCATTCGCTTCAATGTGTAGAGATAGATTGCCTTGCTGATCATGGCTGAATGAGAGACTCCTCGGGCATCGCCGCTGCGTTTTCCTCGAAAAGACGCTCCAGAGTGGTTTGCTCCGGTTGTGCCGATTGCACACGTATGCCGGCCATGATTAGATTTTTCAACAGGGCTGCCGATATCTCACTGTTAGTGACAGAGAACTTGCCACTTAAGCCTGCTTGCGATAAGAATTGCGCATTGGCGCTCTCGGCACAACGCTTCAAAGTTTCAGAGAGTTGCGCGCCACCAAAATCGTCGTTGCCTTCGTCAGCTAGCCATTTGACAAACAATACGTAGGGGCGTCTCGCTACTTCTTCCAGTGTTTCAATCGCTTCAATTTTTCCAGCCCGAATGAAGGCAACGCGATCGCAAACGCGCTCCATCTCATCGAGATGATGGGAGTTCAGCACGACTGTAATTTTTTCTTCTTTGAACTGTCCGAAAAGCTGCCGCAACAAAACGTTGCCGGGAGGGTCCATGCCGGAGCCGGGTTCATCTAGAAATAGAATCTTCGGCTTGCCGATAAGAGCCTGCGCCAGGCCCAGACGTTGCAACATGCCGCGAGAAAAGGTGCGAATCACACGATTCCAACAATGCTCTTCCAAACCAACTCGATTCAAAACCGCCTCAATATCCCGACTGGCATCTTGTGCCGGCTGATGCGCCAGCATATGATGCATCTTCAAGAACTCGATGGGAGTAAGCCAGCCTTCAAAACTTGGTCGCTCAGGCATGAAGCCGATGATTTCGCGGACTGAAAGATCATCCGGGTTGATACCGCCTATGGTGATCGTACCGGCGTCTGGTTTCACCAGAGCTAACAGACAACTCATCAAAGTCGTCTTGCCGGCCCCGTTAGGTCCAATCAATCCAAAACATTCACCCTCTGAAACCTGAAAGGAGATGCCGTTCAAAGCGCGCTTGCGTGCACCTGAATAAGCCTTGATTAGGGTATTGACGACTATGAGCGGGGAGCTTTCCATGCCGTCTATTTTAGCGATTATTCAGAGAATCGCTAACAATCAATCCATCCTTTAGACGCACGACACGGCGGGCATAGCTGGCAATGTCATTATCATGGGTGACCAGAATGACAGTAATTCCCTGCGAGAAAAGCTCCTCCAGGAGCGTCATAATCTCCCTGGAAGTCTGACTGTCAAGAGCGCCTGTAGGTTCATCGGCCAGCAAAATCTTGGGATTGTTCACCAGCGCTCGCGCAATCGAAACTCGCTGTTGTTGTCCTCCCGACAACTGATTGGGGCGGTGATTCATACGGTCACCCAGCCCGACCAGACGCAGGGCGTTTTGAGCGCGCGGCATTTGCTCTTCTTTACTGACCCGAGTATCGCCCCGCGCATAAATAAGTGGCAGCATCACATTGTCTACTGCAGACATGCGCGGCAATAGATTGAATTGCTGAAAGACAAATCCAATAGTCTTATTGCGAATTACAGCAAGCTCGTCTTGTGAATAGTTTTGCACCTGCTCGCCATTCAAGATGTATTGACCACTGGAAGGACGGTCCAGACAGCCAAGAATGTGCATCAACGTCGATTTTCCAGAACCGGACGTTCCCATGATGGCTATATATTCGCCGCTCATGACCTTCAAATTTATGCCCCGGAGAGCATGAACAGGTGTTGCATCAAGATCGTAAACGCGCGAAACATCCTTAAGTTCAATCATCATTCCGCTCGCAGTGCCACAATCGGATCCAGCCTGGAGGCCTGGCGAGCAGGATAGATTCCAAAGAACAACCCGACCAGAAGCGAAACGCTAAAAGACATAATCACCGAAAGTGGTGTCACTTCCGTTTTCCATTGCGTAAAGTAGTTAATGGCATACGAACTGCCGATTCCCAACAAGATGCCAACGATTCCGCCGGTTAGCGACAGCACGGTTGCTTCCACGATGAACTGCATCATGATGTCTCTATGACTGGCGCCCACAGCCTTGCGAATGCCTATCTCACGGGTGCGTTCGGTTACCGATACCAGCATGATGTTCATAATACCGATGCCACCAACCAGCAACGAAATACCTGCAGTCGATCCAAGTAACAGCGTAAAAACAGACGACATCGCCTCTGATGTTTGCATCAAATCTTGTTGCGTGCGCATATAAAAATCATCAGGATTGGGTGGATGAATATGATGGCGGAGACGCAAAAGATTTGTGATTTGAAACTGCGCCGGCAAAGCATCATCTTCGCTTTTTGCCTGCACCAGAATGTACTGAACGGTTTTACCCTTGACTGCATTGAAGCCAAAAATGCGATTGTAGGCAGTGCTCAAGGGTACGAAAATTTGATCGTCCATATCGCGCATGGCCGTGACACCCTTACGCTCCATCACGCCGATTATTTCGAAAAACTCACCACGGATGAGAATCTTCTTGCCGATCGGATTTTCACCGGGCGAAAACAAGTTATCAACCACAGTCTGACCGAGCACACAAACTCGCAAACTATGATCCATGTCGGTTTGTGTGATGAAGCGTCCCGACTCCGGGTGAAAGTTACGAATAGTTGTGTACTCAGGCACCGTGCCTGATACATTCGTGTTAGTGTTCTGTCCGGCGTATTGCACCTGTTGCATACTGTCATAGCCAGGCGCTACTTCCGCTACCGCCGGGCAAACATCGCGGATAGCTTCCACGTCGGCCATCGTCAAACCGACGGATGATCCCATTCCCATAGAAACATGCCCGGCACTCTGTGCGCCGGGTCTGATGAAGATTACGTTCAGACCCAGAGCTTTGATCTGTCGCTCAGATTCCAACTTAGCACCATATCCGATGGCAAGCAGAGCAATGACCGCGGCAATACCAATAACGATACCAAGCACGGTAAGACAACTGCGCATACGATTGGCAACAATACCCTGCCAGGCCAGTACCACTAATTCCCAGACACTCATGGCACTTTATTTACCGCCAAAACCCCTGGGTATAGGAGGCTTGTGCTTACCGCCGCCGGCGCCACCTGATTTAGACCCGCTCATAGGCTCAGCGTACCCCTGCTTCTCGAGCTGGTCTTTATTCAGCCCGACGAATACTTGATCGCCTTCTTTCAAGCCATGCAATATAACCGTAGAAGTGCCTGATGTAGATCCTGTTTTCACTGGTCTAAATTTGGGTTGACCACTGCCATCAGGAATCAACACACCCGTCTTACCCATTTGGGACATGATGCAGGACGTCGGCACAAGCAGCACACCATCTTGCTTTCCAGCAAGGAACTCACTATTGACGTTCATACCGGCCATCAGATAGTGCTGTGGGTCGTCGTCTATAGTTGTATGAACTTCGAAGGTTGTCACATTCAAAGTCACCACTGCCTCTGGTGCAATCAAGCTGACTTTGCCATGAAATGTCTTCTCGGGATAGGCGTTGGCGATGATTTCGACAGGCTGGCCGACCTTGATGTGCTCCATGTCTGTCTCAGAGACCTGAGCTACCATCTCTAAATTTCCGGCCAGAGAAACAATCGAACTGGAAGTTGCAGATGTCGTTGCAGCCGAAGTTGTGGGCGTTACTATCGCTCCTTCGTCAGCATATTTCTGAGAAATAACGCCTGCAAAAGGTGCTTTGATGCGCGTGTCATTCAATTGACTTTGCAGGTAATGGTAATTGCCTTCCGCCTGTTCCATAGCGAATTTCGCCGCACGAACGTCTTCCTCGCGATTGCCTTTCTTCGCCATTGCAAACTGCTGCCTGGAACTTTCCAGATCTGCCATTGCCTGCGCGAGGGAAGCTTCAGACTGTCGCAATTCTTGCTGCGCCTGCTTGAGCGAAACCTCGGTTACCTCCGCCTGGGTAGTGGCGTTGAGCCTGTCCTGATCGGAGATAGCACCTTGCTTTGCCAGAATAGACAATCTTTTGGAATTGGTCGCATCTCGGGTAAGTTGTGCCTGACACGATTTTACCTGGGCTTGGGAGCGGCTCACTGCCTGTTCGGCAAAGCGCACGATACTTTCGTTTTTAACCAGTTGCGCTTCAGCGTTGGCCACTTCCTCTGGTCTATTACCATGCAGAGCCTTCTCGTAATTAGCTTTCGCCATGCTGAAAGCAGAATTGGCCGCCGCCACCTGGCCGGTCAAATTACTGTCATCCATCAACGCCAGCAACTGACCCTTTTTGACAATCTGCCCCTGTTTAACCAGAAGCTTGCTCAACAAGCCGGTTACTTTAGGGCTGATTTTCACTTCGTTATAAGGTTTAATCACGCCAGTGGCATTGATTTTCAGATCGACAGATCCTACTTTTACAGGCACCAGATTTTTGCTGTTCTCAAGGCTGGTGCCACCAAATGGAGTACCGATCCAGTGATTGGCATTGGCGACAAAAATCACGGCCGCAGCGGTCAAAACTGTGATTGTGCCAAGCACGACGCCGGCTTTAACTTTGCCGGGTTTCTTCGACAAACTTCCCTCAACTTTCGTTTTTTCTTGAAACATCTATTCCCGGTTGAATGCGAGAGTGTGGTATCAAAACGCCTCGAAAAGAACCTGACCAATGTCGCCCAACAATTTGAAAGTCTCCCGAAAGACATCAGGATCTAGATTATTGAAATTCTGAGGTTGAGACAGGACCAAGCCGGCTTGGGCTTTGACCACCATCTCACTGAATTTGGCATATTCCTCCAGATTCAACAGATTCTCGAAGACACCGGGATACTTTACGAAGCGCTCTGCTTCCATTGTATTGTTGAATGAAAAAATAAATGACTTTTCCATTCGTTTGTCCTGCAAGTGCTGCCCCTGTGGCTCGAATAGAAGCAACCTGGCAACGAATGCCATAAATCCGTGCGTCATGCGCGGTGAAATAGTCATACTCAAAGCATCAGGTCTGGAGGGGCGGTTGGGGTCTTCAATCACCTGAGTTTCAAGCGTATACGTGACGCCGAATGGCCAACCAGCTTTAATCGCCTGCAGTGTGGCTGGGAAACCAAGCACAGTGCCCTTTATATTAACCTCGAAGCGAGGGTCCGCGACCGCGCGCCCTTCAATAATCCGCGCCATCATGTCGAGCTTTTCTGGCGACAGGTCGCTCACCGAGAATATCTCCCCCCGGAGAAACTATTGCTCAATGGCGATTGACTTCGCTTCGGCGATTGACTGCACATCGGCGATTTGATGCTCGCTGACGATTTGCTACTCATTAGCAGGCTTCTCGATTAAATCAGGCTCGCTCGGCTTCGGCTCAGAGGGCTGCACCGCTGGCTGCTCGGCAGGAGTTTGTACAAACATATTCAGCTCTTTTTCTTTCTTCGGTTTTGGTGCCTTAGCCTTCTTGGTCTTGCTCGCACTGCCACCGCCGGTACCACCAGTGCTGTCGCCACGCTCTTTAGCCGATGCGGTCTTTTTAGGCTCCTCAGACGTCGTCTGCGCTTTCTTATTAGCCGATTTGTTGGTTGGTAGGACATTCATCGGCACATCAGACTTATCTGACTTATCAGCGTTCAGCTCTGTATCGATGACAGCAATCTGTTTCTTCGCTTCGCGCGAAAATTCAGCGTCAGGAGAAAGATCAATAGACTTTTGCAGCAGAACCTTTGCCGCCGCAGTGTGCCCATCTTTCTGCATCAAATTTCCCATGCGATAGTAGGCGTCTGCCATGTTCGGATTCGCTTGAATGCCCAAATAGTAGTAGGCAAGAGCGGTCATAATGTCTTTCTCGCCTTCCAGAGCGTTGCCCATGTTGTAGTAGGCAGAGGCGAATCCGGGCTCAATTTGAACGGCTTGCTTCCACTTTTCTTTTGCCTCGGCAGTTTTACCGCGCGCATAGAGAACAGTGCCGTAACCATTCAAAGTTGTCGGGCGATCCGGCTTGAGCTGAAGAGCTTTTTCGAAAGCCTCCATGGCTTTTGGATAACTTCTCTGGGCTGCATAGATACCGCCCAAGTTGCTCCAGGCCTCCTCCATGCGGGCATCAGCCTCAATAGCACTTTTATACTCGGCAATCGCTTGATTGAGGAAACCAGCTTGATGAAGCTCAACGCCCCGGTTGTAATGCTTGAAAGCCTCTTCAGCATACGGTCGGCTATCAGCCCCTGATGAAGAGGAAGGAGCCGGTGTAGCGGCAGATGGTTGGGCCGCATCGGCGTCTGCCGGCACTGCTACTGACTTATCAGCCGGCATCGGCAAATCGGCGGCCAGGCAGCTCGAAGTTGTATATACCGCAAGCGTCAGCGAAAACATTAGTGAAAGGGTCGAAATTCTCAGCAAATCCGTTTTTCCGTCTATCGAATCCATGGTTTTTGAATATGCAACAGTGTACAAAAGCAGCCAGCACTGCTGATCCCACGTATTATAGCCTGCTTGCAAAAATTCAGCTTCACGGTAGTGGGTCAATCGCAAAGCCCCGTTAATGAGAGGCTATTGAGGACTTTATACGTGATTTTCACATTTACGGTCCGGGGCTGAGCAGGTAAGCTGGGAATACAGCTACTACATAGATTCATTTCTTTGGGAGACCCATGGCCCCCGAAAAGCCGATTACTGATGTGCCGCCAATCGTGCCGGCTGACGTGCACGATGCGAACGCCGCCAACGCCGGTGGTGAACACACAGTCGACCAGTATGACGCCTTGCGAGCTGCCACATGGGGTCCCAGTGCAGCTATCGGCAACCAGCCCTGGATGCCTGCTCTGGCGCGGGCTCCAGAACCTTCATCAGGTTCGCTTGATATGGTCAGCGGCACAGTCACAGCCGCAGATGTCACACAGCCGCAAGACCAGGTCGTGCGCCAGGATGATGTTGCGAACGCTCCGGATACTCCAGAGGCTAAAGCGCAAAGAGCACAAGACTTCGCAGACACGCTGAAAAAACTTAACGTTGACCAGAGTCAGGTTCAGGAGGTCGACGAAAACGGCAAGCCTCTCAAGCCGCGCGATTCCCAGGATGTCAAAGACATAGTGCTGAGGGAAGGACACAAAGAGGGTGACCCGAAGCCTAATTTCATTATCGACAAAGACGGCAATATCCACGAGGTGATCGACCCTAATAACGCTCGCAGCGAAGGCGACGGCGCCATCATTATCGAAATCGATCCCAACAGCGAAGGCAAAGCCGCCACACAGGCGCAACGAACTGCTGCTCAAGCGATGATTGCCGCTATCAAAGCGAACTGGCATGGTTCAAACATCGCACCAGACATCCCCGACGATTTGATCACAGCAGCCAACGCTGCCGACCCACCGCCTGTCTACCGCAGTCGTCCTAGTGGCGGCGGCAGTGGCAGTGTCATTGGTGGCGCAGGTGGTGGCGGAGGCGGTGGTCGCGGTTTCTCAGGCGGCGGTATGGCCGGCGCCGGTGGACCCGAACGTCACATGCCACGACCATCTGTAGGGAGCGACGGACACATTCAACCCAGACTCGATCAAAACTCACCGCTATTCAAAGCTCTTGATACCAAGAATTCTTTGCCAGACCGAATCATCGCTGCCACAGCCGGTTTGGAATCGGGCGGGAAATTTGACGTGATCAATCACAACGACGCCGGGCACGGCTGGTCAGTCGGCATCAGACAGTGGAACCAACAAGCCGGCGAATTGCCGAGCTTGATTCAAGCCATGTACGACCGCGACCCCGCCAAGTTCAACCAGGATTTCGGTCAATTTGCCGGACAGCTCATCAAGAATGGAAAAGTCGACGAGAATTTCGTGCGCCATACAAACTTCAATGCTCTCGGACCGGGATTCGAAAGTGGCATGAAGCAAGCACTGAGCGACTTTCAGGACGTGCAAATCGCACTGGCGCGACAATGGGCGCAGTCAGGCATTGAATTGGCTCAGAAATACGGCATGAAGAGCGAGCTTGGTTACGCTGAAGTAGCCGACGCAGTCAATCAATACGGATATGGTGGCGCCGAGAGCAGGTTGCGCAGAATTGGCACCGGCGGTGATGAAGCCTCACGTATTCAGGCGTTCGACAATGCCCTGGGCAGCCAGCGCGGAAGCCGGTTGGCACAGTTATCGACTAAGTTCTCTGCGGATAAGACGGCTAACGCTTAGGTGGTGCAGCCGGGACGGCTGCGTTCCATCCGATGCACGCATGATTCGGGCAGCCGGGACGGCTGCGCTCCCTCACTTCTTCTTCAGGCAGCCGGATAATCCGCGCAGGCCAAGTAGGTAGCTGTCTACGCCGAAGCCGACCACTACGCCGTGGGCGCAATCCGAGAGATAGGTTTTGTGCCTGAATTCCTCACGGGCGTGGATATTTGACATGTGCACTTCCACAAACGGAATGGCTACAGCTTTGAGCGCGTCCCGCAGCGCAATGGAGGTATGACCGTATGCAGCTGGGTTGATCAAAATGCCGTCGAAACTTCCGCCCATGCACTGTTGAATCTTCTCGACCAGTTCCCCTTCGATGTTCGACTGGTAGGCTGTGATTTCAAGTCCCAGCTCCTTTCCGAGCTCAGACAGGGCGACATTAATTTCCGACAAACTGGTTGAACCATAAATGTCGGCTTCCCGCTTGCCCAACAGATTCAAGTTGGGTCCGTTAATAACAAGAACACGCTTAGGAGTTGAGCCTGTGCCCGACTTATTCGCCGTCATCTTCTTTCATTGCTTCAAGCGCACACTGCGCTTCGCCTAGAAACGGATCGTTACGCGCAAGCAGGCGCTCCGCTCGCACGAGTCCGATAAACTGAGCGAGAAGATCCTTGACTAACATCGGCTCACCACCGTGATCGACATCTTCGGAAATCAAGAACATGGCTGAAGCGAGAAGGACGCGGGCTTCCACCTGACCAAGCTCGGTGCTGTGAATAATTTCGTTCAAGCTAGCAGGATCTGCTTTCGAGTCAAAAATCAGCGCTTTGCAAAACTGCAGCACATTACCTTTCAGAGGCTTGGTGCGCTCAGCAGGCAAAGAGGCGGCAGCTCTGATCAAATTCAATCTGTTACTGGCATCACCCAGAGACTCGGCGCTGTCGACCAGGTTTCTAACCTGATTGGCTTTCGTGTTGAACTGGCGGCGCAATTCGTTCTCAGCCACCGACGCAACAGGCTTCGTGGCAGAGTCAAAACGCTTATCGTAATAGTCCTGAACTTGTTGACGCTTGAGTTCAACACCAAACGGCATTAATTCGAGAAATATAGAACCGAGACCCTCAAGTTGAGCCTGCAGGTACATCAATTCATCTTGGGAAACCGACAAGCTGTTCTCCTTTCAACTCCCGATCCACAAACGCTCTGGCTGATTGTATGTGGTTTTTGTTTTTGAGGTCTAGCGCTCCAGCCATTTTATTGCAAAGGCTATCGTTCGATAAGCTTCAATCGACTTAATCGCCACCTTTGACAATTCAGAATTGGAACTCCGAACCGTCCGTCCAGATATTCTATACCGCTTCGGCTCTAGTAGTGGTGTCATCGCTGATGACAAGCAGCTTTTCAATTTCGGCTGCGACTTCTTCAGGCGCCAGGTTAGCGGTTTCGATTATGTATCGAGCCATTCGATACTTTGATTCACGGGCTGCAATCAAGTCGTTAAGACGCTTCTCTTTACTTCCCTCGTCCCCACTGGCAAGGAGAGGACGCGTTCGATCGGTTTCCAGGCGCTTGAGAAGACAAGATGGCGGAGCAAAGAGACAGACGACCAGCCCGAGCTTCTCGAGCTTCTCCATGTTCCCGGGCGTGACGATTATGCCGCCACCCGTGCCCAGAACCACATCGCGCCATTCATCTCTGGAGATTTCGTCGAGAATATTCGATTCGAGCTGCCGAAAGTGTGGCTCGCCGTGTCTGGCAAAGATTTCAGAGACGGAACAGCCGTGACGCTCCTCAATAACGCGATCAGTATCGAAGAAACGTCGATTCGACCTCTGGGCGAGAAGCTGCCCGACTGAAGTTTTTCCCGAGCCAGGCGGGCCTATCAAGACAACATTTGAATAACTCAAAACAGATTCTCAGTTAACGCCGCCGGCAGAAGCCAGCCCAGACTTGCGGTATGCCATCTCTATTTTATTATGAGCATCGGAAAGTCCGGGGTTCAGAACAAGCGCACGCTTAAACTCTCTAATTGAATTGGAATAATCCTTGAGGTTGTAGAGCGCCAGACCGAGCCCATAGTGAGATGACGCCAGATCTGGTGCCAGAGTGAGAGCAGTCTGAAATTCCTGAACAGCCTGTTTGTAGTTGCCCGACAGGGACAATAAAGTGCCCAGATGATTGTGAGCCATCGGCGCCTTAGGATTGGCTGCCACTGCCTTCTTGAACGCTTCTTCGGCAGGACCGTAGCGCCCCGTGCCAGCATATATGGTGCCGAGATTGAAGGCGGCTTCGGCATCTTTTGGATTCAGAGAAAGAGCAGTTTGAAATTCAGCCTGTGCGTGCGAACCATCGCCTTCGGCTTGATAAGCCAGCCCGAGAGCATTGTGAGTGGAACTGTGGTCGGGTTCAAGGCGTGTAGCCACTTCCAACTCCTGCACCGCAAGATATGAATTGTTGACGAAAAGCGCTGCCAGTCCCAGCTTCTCGTGGGCTATGGCAGACTGCGGCTCGGCAGCGATGACGTTGCGGTATTCCTGCATGGCTTCAGGAATGCGATGTGCCTGCATCAGAGCTTGAGCGCGAGCCAGACTGGCCAGAGTTTTCTGATTCAATCGATGGTCTGTAGTTGTCGGTGCAACTGCGACGGGTACTGATTTTTTACTCAGACCTGATCCGAAAGCAATGTCTTTGTTGAGCGAATCCAGCTCGGCAACGACTTTCTCATGTTGCCCCAGTTCGCCATAGACACGAGCCAACGAACTGTGCGCTGCGGCAAGTTCGACATTCAATTTAGATACTTCAAGAACAGTACTTGCCGCTGCGGCCCGATCACCTTTGGCCCGCAATTCCTTCTCTTGTGCGTTCAAAAGCAGAATCTGAGAACGTGACGATTCCACCGCTTTCTCGAAATGATTGACTGCGGACGTGAAATCACCCATGCCTGCATAGATGAGGGCAACGCGATTGTGCAAAGAGGGGTCGCTCGGCGTTTTGTTTATCTGGTCGAGCAGCTGGTCTGAGGCCTGGTCGAGAGATTTCAGATCTTGCCCGGCACTCGAGTGCGAGCTCGGAGGCGCGAGTGTGCCCATCACTACTGGCACAAGATTATTGACGGCTCGATTCGCGTCTTCTGCCAGCTGCGTCAGGCTCGGCAAGGGCGGGCAGTGCACACCCATTGTGGCAAACGGAATCACCGGTAACGAAACAAGTACGAGGGCGCCACAAAGCAGCATGAGAAGCCGCATTGTACGTCGGCTCTTCGGTAGAGGTGCTGCTAGATCAGTATTCGTTGTCAACTGACTCTTGGTCGCCTGATTATGATGAAGTGATTTTAGACTAATTGTGGCTCAAGCCAGAGTCAATGCGGGAATTACTAATGACACTCGCAATCGTTACGCGGCGACCGCAAAACCCTGGTAACCAGGCAGCCATTGTTACATTCGCTTGAGGCTATGGACCGAGACCGGAGGCTATGGACCGGAGGCTATGGACAAAAGACCGGAATGGAGCCGACCTGCCTACCTGGCTTTGTAATACAAGATGATCACACCGAGGGTACCGATCACAAGGTTCGGCAACCAGGCTGCAACTAGTGGGTCCAAACGACCGGCTTCACCGAGGGCGCCGGAGCTTGACTGCAACACATAGTAGAGAAACACGATACCGGCTGAATAAATCAAACCGAGGTTACTGCGTGACCTTCTTCCCAAAAGTCCAAGCGGCGCGCCCGCGAGAGCTACGATCAGGCAAGCTAACGGCTGTGAGAACTTCTGATTGAAGCGCACGAGCAGGTCGTTTGTAACCGCATTCGAGTGTTCCAGAATCTTGATGTAATTCCACAGCTCGATCATGTTCATGTCTTTGGGCGAAACCTTTCCGGTTTCCAGCGCAGCTTGAGCGTTCTTTACGCCCGGCAAAACCAACTTTTCAAACTGCAAAATACGCGTGATATCGCTGCTGCCCGAGAGCACATACGTTCTCCCTTTCTCCAGGGTCCACTCGCCATGATTGAACATACCGGAGGCGGCGCTGATGATCTGCACAAGTTTGTCTCTGGTGAAATCCAGAATGATGACGTTGAAAATCGACTTTCCGTTGTAATAACCGATGTAGAAAATGCGATCGAGAGTCAGATCTTTACCGCGCTCCATGTAAGTGAAGTTAGCCTGCCCGGTGGGCAACTCACTTTTGTACAGGGCGAGAAACTCGAGCTTCTTGGATGTGCGGTTCGCCACCGGCACGATACCTTCATTGATACCAAAGCTGATAAAGCTCGTGATCAAACCGAACATCAAAGGTGCCACCATGATGCGATAAAAGCTGATGCCGCTTGTACGCAAGGCAATGATTTCAGAGTCACTACTCAAGCGATTGAATACAATCAAAGTTCCGAGCAACACACCAATAGGGATGGTCAAAACGATGATTTCAGGCAAGTGCAGCCCCAGAATGGCAAACGCCATATTCCATGGCACACCGGATCTCATGATCAAATTGAAGATGGTCTTCAACTGGTCGGCGCCGAAATAGACACCAGTGACGATACCAATACCGAACAGCAACGGTTGCCAAAATTCGTTGGCAATATAGCGGTCCAGCATTTTCGTGCCGAAAGTAAGGCTCATCATAGTGAGAAGTCCTCGCCGAGATATTGTTTGCGGGCAACTGGACTGTCAGCTACTTCTCGTGATGTTCCTTGCACGAGGATTTTGCCATGGTCGATCAGATAAGCACGGTCGCAAATTTTCAGTGTCGCTCTTGGGTTGTGGTCAGTCAGCAGTACGCCGAGGTTCCACTGGTCTCGTACACGACGAATCAAACCTTGAATGTCCGCGATAGAGATCGGGTCAACTCCAGTGAATGGTTCGTCCAACAAGATAAATTCAGGTTCTGTAGCCAAACAGCGAGCCAATTCCAGACGTCTTCGCTCACCTCCTGAAAGTTGCACTGCAATCACATTTTCCAGGTGATCGAGTCCGAACTGTTCAAGCAAAGCCTTACTGCGTCTGTCTTGCTCGGCACGTTTTATGCCTTGCATCTCCAAAATCAAACGCATATTGTCTGAGACAGAAAGTTTTCGGAAAATAGAGTTTTCTTGCGGCAGATAAGCAAGTCCCATCCGGCTTCGCTGATGGATAGGCATTCTTGTTAGATCTTTGTCTTCCAGCTTGATGCTGCCTTTCTCAGGCACGACCAGACCCAGCACCATGTCGAATGAAGTTGTTTTACCGGCACCGTTTCTGCCCAGGAGTCCAACGACTTCCCCGCGCTGCACGTAGAAGCTGACGCCGTCAACTACGCGCCGTCCGCCATAGCTCTTTTGCAGACTGTCGATGTATAGAGTTTTGTTTTTCGTGTTTACTTCCGGCTCGATTTGCGCAGAGCGTCCGGCATGAAAGGTCGGCATTGTTATTCGGTGGCCTCGATTTTACTTGCACTCAATTTCGAGTTTGGTGATGCCGAAACTTGACTTTTGTTACCGGCTAGACTGCCGGCTGAAGCCGGCGATACAGCAGGAGCTGCTGGTGATGGAACCGCTTGAGTCGGAACCGCTGAAGGAATTGATGGTGTCAACTTGAGGGGCTCGCGCTTGCCTCCGAGGCTGCCTGGCATACGAGCTTGTGACTGACCTGAACTTTGCAGAATGTATGCTCGTGTATTTCCTTGAGCGAGCACCTTACGATCGTTTACCATCATCGTGATTTTGTCGCCGATCCAGCGCTTACCAGGCTGAATGATCTGCGAGCGTCCCGTGAATATCAACTTTTCTGCCTGACCGTCGATGTTACGAACCAGCACAACGTTTTGACCGACACCGGTCGTATCACCGTAACGCACTTTGACGTTGCCCTGCGCGGCCATTCGTCCAGTGTCTTTACTGTAGTCTTGCGCATCAGAGTCGATGTACATCGGCTCGCCTTCTTTGTTATCAGGGTCGAAGCTGAATCCTTTGCTGCTACCAGATTTGGTGCCATCGGCAAGCTTAGATTTGTCGCCACCAGCCGCACCAGGTCTTGAAAAAGTTGAAACTTTGGCGTTATCCGCCAGTTTGCTATTTTCATCGCTGTACTTGGCGCTGCTATCAGTGAAGGCTGTAGTGTCGCCTGATCTGGCAGTCTTGCCTGCTGCTTGACTGCCTGCGTCAGGGCCCCCTTTTTTAGGTCCATCCCCTTTCTTCTGGATGACCTTCGATCTTACGTTTCCTGTTGCCTGTAGCCTTTGCGTTGCCAGGAAGTATGTCATTGTGTCCGCTTGCGTATTGTTCTCGTTCTGCGTGGCGGAGACATGCCCTGTAAACAGCGCCGACTCTGGTTTCGCGTCGGCCCCGTAAACTAACTGCAGCCGGTCCGACACCACTCGTATGTCCCCGTGCCTTACATGCACGTCACCTCGCGCCTCGAACCGCCCCGTGGCGCGATTGTATTCCTGATAACGAGAGTCTGTAATGATCTTCTCGGGTGGACCTTTGGCAGCAGGGTCTTTCTTAGCTACCTTTGTTTCGGACTTTGCCTGTCCGGCAGAAGAAGTGGGCGGCGGTGCCATCAACTGTTCGGTGGTAGGAGTAGCAGCGTCTCCCGGACGAGCATCACCGTAATCATCGTCGGCAGCTGTATGCGGCACGATGGGCGACTTAACACCTGGTTTTGCGGCCACTTCAGGAGCAGGCGCTGCCTTGGCAGTGGCTTTTGCGGCAGCGTCGTTAGCTGCATCACCCTGTTTGGTCGGCCAGTTGATTTGACCAGATTTGCCCATGCCGGGATTGCTCTTAGAAGCCAACTTAGTAGTCTTTTGAGCAGGCTTGGTCGTCGTCTTACCAAAACCAGGTGTACTCAAATCTTCTTCAGGCATTTCGGCAGGACCATCCATCGGTCCGCCCAGAGGTGCATTCTCGAGCACTTCAGAGTGAGCATGTCCATCAGCAATAATTTTCTGGGAAGCGATTTCGAAAATCAAAACGTCGGAATCAATTCTGTTTGCACCCTGTGTCAGATGCGGATGCCCTGTAAATACAGCTTTCTGCGGGCTGCCACCGGCATCGCGATATAGTGTCGCCATCGGTGCCACAACGACGCTATCCTTATAGGTGACTCGAACACGCCCGCGAGCGACCACGTGTCCTTCGCCAAATTCCTGTTCGTCAGCTTTGATATCGATCGGTCCGCCGGCTCCCATCATTCCCTGCTGCTGGGCAAACGCGCCGACAGGCTGCAAGAACAAAGCAAACAAGGCGATGGAAGCCATCGTTTTGTTTTTGTTACCAGCACTAATGGTTTTGAGAACCAAGTAAAACCTGCCTTCTACATGTGGCCCATGAATGAATGGGTATTGCCTACGATTTTGATTTTTTCCAGCTGAGCGCCCTTATCGAGGTGTCCGACAGCGTTGTCGCCTGTCACCTTGGCTACCCCAGGCCACAAGATATTAACACCACCCATGGCCCGAAAAGAGTTGTCTTTAGTTAATTCCACTTTACTGGCTTCCATTCTGGATTTGCCTTCTTCGCCTTCGCAAATTACGTGGTTCTTATCATCGGACTGAAGCTGCACCAGACGTGTGCTTTCGTTGGCCCAACCGAGAGGAGCAGACATTCGCATCTTCAATTTCGGTCCATCGAAGTATTCAACCTTAACTTCAGAAAGCGCAACATCTTTAGTCTCAGCCTGCATCTTGCCGCTCTTTGCTTGCAAGTGCCATTTGACTGTATTTGCATCATCGACTTCCTTCAGCTCATAGTTTGTGACAGTAGTGGCTGTTTGGTCGGGGTGTGCGTTCTTTTCTTCTTTGAAGTCTTTTACGGCCACTTCTGCCATCTTCTGTGCAGAAACCCAGAAGTAGATAAGCAGGGACGGAATTGCCAGCGCAACGACGAATTTCAAGATTCCGCGAATTTTGTCACGCATCTAACAGATATCCGATAAATAGACTTTTTGTGCCGGATTTAGAAGCACAGATACTAGTTTCCCACAGCTCGTAAGGCGATCGCTCTTGAAATATTATTCAAACACTCTTTCAGGTTTCCTTGCTTGAGATAACCCTCTCCAAGGAAGAAGTAAGGCGCCGGGTTCTGCGGTGCCTGCTTCTGACAGGCGCGCCAGACATTCATGGAGTCTTCCAGATTACCTGTAAATTCAGCAGCCAGATGAGCGCGATAAACTCTAGCCCAGACGTCATCGGGGGTGCGAGCGAGCAAATCATCGAGATTTTTCAGAGCCAACTCATAATATTGCTTAATCTGCGGCACCACAGATGGTGAAGCTAGTTCCAGCGCACCCTTAATGTGTGGCAGTTGCGAAGCTGGCAGAGCTCCAGGAGCACTGGCAACTTTATTTGCCAGCTGCGGCGAGAGCATGCCCAGAACCTGACCGGCCTGCGCATTGTTCATCCAGTTTTGCTTCAAAGCTGCTTGCGGCGATGCCGGGCTGTTCTCGGAAACAGCAGGCACATTGGGATTAGCAGGATTTTTCTTGGCCAGCAAATAAGCCTTCATGTAATAAGCCCACGCCAAGCCATATCTGACACGATTATCATCTGGATAAGACTTGAGCATCTCTTCGTAACTGGAAATCATTTTGTCGAAATAAACAGCACCACCTGAGGCTTCTGCCAGGCGACGAGCGCGGCGCACCTCTTTCAAGGCATCTTCGACACGACTGGTGCGGCTCATTGCCACAGCCAGGATGAACGATGCTTCAGCACTGTCTGGATAAGCCAGCGCCTGCTGCCGCGCCAATTCAACGTTGTCTGTGGGAACCAGATCTTCGGCTGCCATATTCAATGAAAGAGGTTGCCCCGGCTTCAGCAAAACTTTGGACGACGTATCAGCAGTCGGCGCGATCACCGCAGATGGTGAGGCAGCAGCCTGAACAGCGGCTGAAGGGTCTGAAGCAGAACCGGTAACTTTAGTGTCGACAGCCTTCTGCTCAATCTTCTGCGCAGTCGTAGAGTCAGCCTTCGGGTCAGTTTTCAGATCATCGGCTCGAGCAGTGAGCATTGAACCACTCACCATCGACAGCGCACAAGACAAGAGCGTAGCCTGGTGCAGACGTGATACCAAACTGTTTCTATTCATATGATTTATCCAGTCCCATTAGATGTCTGTAATGTGCGTCCTGCATAGCGGTCTGGTCGCGCACAAAAAGAATCTCTCAACAACCGCTTGATCATAACAGACGACAAGAGGTTGCCAATGGACCCCAAAGTTGCATGAAAAAAATTTGGCCAAAAAATTTACTGCGAAGCCCGTTTATTGGACATTCTGCCGTTAAGAATTATTGGCAAAACTTCATCCAGACCTTTGACGATGTGCTTCGGTTGCGACATGGCAAGAATTTCAGTTGTATGAATGCCTGTCGTAACGCCGATCGCATCTACATCTGCCCCGCGAGCCATATCAAGATCATAAGTGCTATCGCCAATCACGACCGCATCAGCAGCCTGGGTGCCCATCTTCTGCAAAGTCAAATGAACAGACTCAGGGTGCGGTTTGTGGTTTTGAACGTCCTGGGCACCCACAATCAAACTAAAAAAGTGGCTGAGGTCGTGATGATCCAGCACTGTTTCAATCAGATGCCTGCGTTTTGACGATGCGATAGTGATTTTTACATCGGACGCTTTTAAAGTTTCGAGCATCGGAATCAGATGCGGAAATAAAGGACACAGCTCGATTGTCTTGCTGTCGTAAATTTCTCGATAGCGCGTTGCTACTTCCAGCCAATATTCTTCGCTATGATCAGGAAAAATAATTTCCATCTGACGCATCAACGGCACTCCGATCAGCTGTTGCCATTCCTTGTAGATGTCGTCGCTGAGATTGTACTCGTCGACGCAATTCTTCATGACATCAACTATGCCAGGGGCTGAATCGACAAGGGTTCCATCAAAATCGAAGATTGCCAGTTTGTACAAGTTTAGACGCTCACCTTGCCATTCGATTCGATAAGCGCGAAGAATCTCTCGAACAGATAATTGGAATCATGAGGACCGGGGTTCGCTTCAGGGTGATACTGAACGCAGAAAATCGGCAGGGTCTTATGACGGAACCCTTCACAGCTGTTGTCGTTCAAATTGATGTGAGTCAACTCGAGATCTGCAGGCAAAGACTCTGCATCAACAGCGAAACCGTGATTCTGACAGGTGATTTCGATTTTGCCTGTCTGCAAATCTTTAACAGGTTGATTGCCACCACGGTGACCGAACTTCAACTTGTATGTCTTGGCTCCAAGAGCCAGTGACAGGAGTTGATGGCCAAGACAAATTCCAAAAATAGGCATCTTGGTGGCGATAAGCTTTTTCAATTCGACAATGATGTCTTTGCAGGCAGCCGGATCACCAGGACCGTTGGAAAGAAACAGCGCATCCGGCTTATCAGCGAGGATTTCCTCAGCTTTGGTGTGGGCTGGATAGACTATCAGTGACAAATTTCGCAAAGCCAACTGGCGCAAAATATTTGCCTTGATACCGAAATCCATCACTGCGACAGTGTACTTTCCGTTGCCCATGCGATATTTCTCAGTCGCCGTTACTTCTTGAGTGAAGTCGGCACCAGTCATCTCAGGCGAGTTCTGAGCAACTTTTACGAGTTCAGTTTCATCAAGAATTACAGTCGAGAGAGCACAGCGCATGGCGCCCTTGTCACGAATGCGCCGCGTGATCGATCGCGTATCGACATCGCTGATACCAATAATATTGTGCTTGAGCAGATACTCGTGAAGCGACTCCGATGCCCGCCAGGAGCTATGCTGGCGGCTCAAGTGACGCACTACCAGCCCGCGGGCATATATCTTCTTCGACTGCGTTTCGACATCTTCGTCGTTGGTACCGTAGTTACCAATCTCTGTATAAGTCAGGGTGACAATCTGACCGGCGTAGCTGGCGTCAGTCATGATTTCTTGATAACCAATCATGCTCGTGTTGAAGACCAACTCACCTGTTGAGGTTCCTTCCGCACCAAACGCGTGCCCTTTGTAACACTTGCCGTCTTCCAGAGCCAGCAAACACGGCTTGCCGGCAGGAATCACAGATTGCTTTTTGTCGTGGGAGCCGTTCGTCGCGCTCAAGTCTTCTTCCTCTTGTGAAACCTAATCTTACCGAAAAACTCTTCCGAATTTAGTCTTTCTGCCAGTTTACATAAGTCTATTGCAACGATTCTCGACAATTCGACCAGCTGCGTATGCTTTCAAGTGATTGGAGACTTTTAACTATAGGCTCTACAGGTACCGAAAAGTGGCCAGGATGCCACTTTGCCAGGACGCCATGAGGTAAAACCTCGATTCGCACGTTACTTTATTTATTTGCTAACTATTCGATTTAGCAATCAAAGCTTTTCAGCTCGGTAGAATTGAGGCGCAAGTACCTGGGGTAACCTCTTCACATGAATGCTGGAATGCAAATCTACGCTGACGCCATAAAAATGCTATGGCCAGAGATTTTCGTCGTCATTGCGATCCTACTCACATCGGTCTGGAATTTATTCATGCCGAAGGCGAAAGAATGGACGCCGGTCTGGGCAATGATGGGTCTTGGTGCCGCCTTTACTACTCTCTTTCTTCAATTTTTCGACAAGCCGACAATTCTCTTCAACGGCTTATTTACTGTTGACAAACTGACCGTCACATTCGGTTTGATTGTTACCCTCGTGGGTGTCGTCGTTGTCCTGATGACGATGGGCTATGAGCATCACCTGGGACGGAACCGCGGTGAGTTCTATTCGATCCTTCTTACAGCGATACTGGCCGTACTCCTGCTTGCCGGTGCGACAGATCTGATTATGTTGTTTGTTGGGCTGGAAACGCTGAGTATTTGCTGCGTTCTCCTGGCCGGCTTCAATAAATTCGACGTCAAAAGCAGCGAGGCTTCACTTAAATACCTTCTCTCGACGGCTGCCACCACAGCCACTTTGCTCTACGGTCTATCGTTTGTATATGGTTTGACCGACGCCACATCCTATTCTGTGATTGCAGAAAAGATGGCTCTAATGGCGGTGCCTCCAACTTCCTTGATTCGTATCTTCGTTCTCGTGCTCTTGCTCAGTGCCGTTGGCTTCAAGCTTTCCGCCGTGCCGTTCCACATGTGGACACCAGACGTATACGAAGGTGCACCTACACCAGTCACAGCCTTCCTTTCTATAGGTTCCAAGGCGGGCGGCTTCGTTATTGCTTTGCGCCTTTTGTTCATGGTCTTTGGAAAGTCGGCGCCTGATTGGACCATCCTCCTGACGGCTCTGGCAATACTTTCAATGATCATGGGTAACCTGATTGCTCTGGCTCAGACGTCAGTCAAACGTATGCTGGCGTACTCGTCTATCGCTCACGTCGGCTACATTCTGATCGGCATGATCTCAGGCACGCAGCAAGGTCTTGCCGCCATGATGTTCTACATCATCGTTTACGGTTTCATGAACCTCGGAGCTTTCGCCGGTGCCATCCTATTTGCCAATGAGACGGGCAGCGACAACATTGACGACTTTGCCGGACTGATCAAAAAGCGTCCTTACCTGGCGCTACTGATGAGTGTCTGCTTGCTCAATCTGGCAGGCTTGCCAATTCCACCAGCCGGATTTTTCGCCAAACTGTTCATCTTCGGTGCCGGTATCCAGATGCCACTTATACTCGGAACTACTCCGATCGGATGGATTCTTGTCAGCGTCGCACTCGTCACTTCGATTCCTGCGGTCTATTACTACACCCGCGTCGTAATCAAGATGATCGTTGCCGACCCTTCTCCCAAGGTGGTGGCGATGGGCGATCAGCGTCCATTCTTCGACAGCCCGCAATCAATGGTCTTCCTGGCGTTGTGGTTGTGTATCGGTGTCATTTTCATGACAGGTACGGTTGTTGTCGACCCGGTTATGAATATTTCGAGAGACGCAATAGCGCCTTTGCTGGCAACGCCTGAATCAAGGACAAACCCGCCGGTAGGAATGTTGCCCAACACCGTCCACTAGAAATGACTTCAACACCTGAGTCGACGCTCTCATCGACAACATCTGGAATGTAGTCATGAAAGCATCGATTGGCCAAAATCTTCTGCTCAAATGCGCGTCCAATCGAAAACTGGCGGCTTTCCTCTTATTGCTCTTGTTACTGGTGCCACTCGGTGCATTTTATGGCGCCATACTGCTTGGCGAAAAGGTGTTCCACATAGCAGACCACACTTATTACTTCGAGCCGTTCACTAAATTCATCAGCAGTACGCTGGCATCACACCGATTGCCTCTATGGAACCCCTACTTATACTGCGGCATGCCACAAATAGCAGTGCCGTCACCCGGCATGTTCTTCCCGCCCAACCTGCTTTTTATCTGGCTGCCCTACAGCAAAGCACTCTCGCTGATAATTGCGCTCAGTCAACTCGCCATGGCCCTCGGCACATTTTTGCTGGTAGCAAGTTTTGGCTGGGGTCTTACAGCCGCCACCGTCGCCGGTATCACAATCAGCCTCTGCGGCTACATGTTTTCACTGGAGAATAATTACACTCTCGTAGCGGCAGCAGCCTGGGCACCACTGATGATCTGGTCAAGCCGCGAGATCATGACTGACCTATCCAAAAGTAAACGCCCATATTTTGCCGCAGCAATCTTGATCATATCGACGTTCCTGTCCATTTCCGCCGGGCGCCCCGAAGTCTTTGTACCAGCATGCTTTATCACCGTGCTGGTTTGCCTGCGCGATGCCTGGATTTGCCACCGTCGCAAACAGCGCATATTGCCGGCCCTCGCCTGGCAATACGGCTCTATGTTTGTCGGAATACTACTGAGTATGCCCATTCTCTTGCCGACCATCGAATGGGTGAGACTCTCGCCCCGAGCCAATGGTCTTAACTTGAGTCAGACCTTTATGTGGAGCGTCAATTGGTACGACCTGATGGGTATTGTTTTTGCCTATCCATTCGGAGACTTACAGCGTGTAGGCGTAAGACATTTGAGTCTTGTGGCGACACGGCCGGTATTCCTTCCCTTTGTCCAATCCTGTTACATAGGACCAATCGCCTGGACGTGTGCGATCTGGGGAATGTTCGACAAAACATGGAAGGGTCGCAGAGTGCTCCTCATATATGCCAGCTGCGTCTTGATTCTCTGTTTAGGCGAATACACACCAGTTGCGCCTGCACTGATGCAGACATTTCCGGCACTGACAGCTTTTCGCTTTCCGATCAAATGGATGATCTTTTTCCTCCTGGCTCTGGCAATTGCCGCCGCTCGTGGTGCATCAAATCTGGTGCGGAGTAAAATTGATCCTGTCGGGCGAAAAGTTGCCGTTACCTTCTGGGTGATTTCATTCATAGCAGCAACTACTTTTATCACTCTCTCTATGAGAGATATTCCGCTGAATATAGCGAAACCGCCGCTGCCAGTAGACGCCGAACTTTTGCTGGGAGTGTCGCTTTTGTTGGGAGCAATGTATGGTTCCTGTGCATGCGGGCTGGAATGGCTTCGAAGTATCAACAGAATTTCTGCCTTCAAAGCCGCGATAATATTTCCATGCTTAATCGCAGTGAGCCTGATAATTCCAGCCTGCAAATTTCAGCAAGTCACGACAAGTCCTGAGTATTTTGAAACCAGCCCCGTGTTGCGCGGATATCTGGACCAGGCTAAAAACAACCTGAATCAACAGAATAAAAAGCAATCAGGAGATGGACGGTTTTTAGCACTGTATTTTGATCCACTCTGGGTTCCCGTGCGTTACCGCACCAGCTTTGACCCCGACTGGAAGACAGACTACGACGCACATTATACGACTGCTTATTCTGAATACACGCGCCAGTTGTTATTGCCGAATACAAACATGGACCAAAAGGTACCCGAAACTTTCGGCTACGAAGCAGCCGAAACTGGTCCGTACCGACAGCTGTTTTTTGACATTCTTCACCAGTGCTCCGTGTGCATGCCTGGTAATCGAGCTTCAGATCGACCAGCTGATACTCGACATTACAGCGACGTGCCTTTGCTGAGGTTCTGTCAAAGCACCGGCACCAGTTGGATTGGCACCCAGAGCTACAAGGGACCCGACAAAGTATCGCTTCTGGACTCGCGCTTCTTCACTTTGATGAAGGAAGACAAAGAGAAGAATGTTCGTCTCTTCCACGTCAAATATCCGCTTCCTCGGGCATATCTGTCACGATACTGGATGTGGTGCGACGAACAAAAACCGATATTGGAAAAAATTCGCAACGCCGATTCATCTCAATTTAACCCGGCTGTCACAACCATGATTGAGCGTAATACCACATCTGGTGTTTCAGACATAAAAGGAACAGACCGCGACTTCGGACCGAAACTGGCTACGCCACCCGAACAATCACCGACGCTACCGCCGGAAACAGAGCACACGTCGTTTTCAGATCGCGATCCATTTATCGATACGTTCCCTGTGACGATTATGACCGACGAGCCGGAACACCTTTCAATGTCTGTAAAACCAGATCGAGACTGCTTTCTGGTTTTGACCGACCACTTTTATCCGGGCTGGCAAGCCTCTATAGATGGTGCCAAACGCCCCTGCTATCGGGTTAATGCTGAAGGAAGGGCGGTTTACGTTCCAGCTGGACCACACCTGATTGAATTCACTTACTTTCCAGACAGCCTGGTCCTCGGATTTCAGCTTGCCGCCGCCGGGCTTGTCATTCTCATCTTTCTCATTGCAGCAGGGCTGAGACCGCGCCTGTGGCGCTTTTTGAAGTTTCTTGCCGGTCAGGAATAGTCAGCATTTACATTAGTCGCCAGGATGCTAGACTAATAATCTGCGCGCATGAAACATGCCCTCGTAGTTCAGTTGGATAGAACACCTCCGTCCTAAGGAGGGTGTCGGGAGTTCGAGTCTCTCCGAGGGTGCACTTTACAAATAAAACAGGGACAGGCTAAATCAGCGCCCCTACATAGCCCCTACTTTAAGACTGAGCCCATGCCGCGAGCATAAGTGTCAACATGTCTCGAATCTGCAAATGGATGCTTTTGTCTCTGAGTTTGCAGTTTGTCGTTGCTTGCAGTTCAGTTCCTACCGACATTCCTGCGTCAAAAGACTTCGGCATATTTTTAACGCGCGACCTCAACTCGTACTTTCAAGCCAGGCTTGGCAGCGAAGTAGAAGCACAGTATGAGCTTCTCAGGGCAGTTCCTACAATAGTTGGTACTGCCTTTCCTAAATATTATGCATGGGTAGAAGTTTTTAGTCACAAGAAATTAGTAAAACAGGGAGCTGTAAGATTAGCCGCGATCAGCGGAAAAAAATTTGAAGTGACCGATTACATTGATCAGCAAGAAATCCTTACCCGCCCGGAATCAGTTTCTCTGGTGTTTCCAAAAGCGTTGTGTGATGCAATCATTTTAAAGGCAAATGTTAAAAGTAGACTAACTGGCTTCAGAAAGCCTTAGATTGAGAAATTACGTGACTCGAGATAATCGTGTTATTTGCTTTCATAGCATGATCGATGGTCATGACCCTAATAGAGATAAAACCAAAGTATTTGATCTAATTACCTTCCGCAGAGTTGAGCAATGAAACGTCTTGAGATTCGGGCAGTTTCACCTTGTTTGCCGACTGACATAGTTCAGGAGATTAACGGCCGACATGAGTCCCTCGTAAGGCAAATCGATATAGATTTCGTAGAGACAGGTTTTTACGCTCGGACAAAATTCAGGACGTTAAGGCTGACGCAGAAACTGTTAGATGTCACTGAACCAGAACTTACCATACAGGATGAGTCCGCAGATGATGTCCTTCACGTTATTTCAGTAATCCCAGTTTCGGATTTTGAAAAAGACGAGCTTTGGATTGGATTTGAGTACGTAAAGG
The DNA here is from genome assembly GCA_003963305.1 of Candidatus Melainabacteria bacterium. NCBI lineage: Bacteria > Bacillati > Candidatus Melainabacteria > Candidatus Melainabacteria bacterium. Next base: position 123,222 of record RXJR01000027.1, read on the forward strand.
AGCGAGCTGTACAAGCGCTCGCGCAGGTAGCAGAGAATTTTGACCTAAATGCACGATCTCTTTCAATTCGGAGCTTTCAAATTAGAGGAGCCGTACAAGCTAGTATAATTGGCAGATCTCTGCCAGAGGAACCAGTTTCTACGAAACCCTATCACTCAAACTTACCTGATTTGATTCCAGTAAAGCGGTTTGACATCGAATGTAGTGGAACGAAATACATCGGAAAATATGCGCACGGAAATCAATTTTGGGCTCAAGTGGTAGCTACTTTTCGAAACCCGATCGCCGCGCAATTAGGAGCTGATGCCGTCAATGATTGGAGGTCAAGAAAATGTTGGTATGCAATTCTGCATAAGTTCGACGCTCAAGGGAATCACTTAGGGACCGATTATAGATTCACCGGAACGACGGCTGATGATGAGGCCGTTGCTTTTGAAGAAGCTATAAGGCATATGAATAGGTCCATCAGCGCATTGGGTCGAGTCAAGTTTGGAGACATTGCCATTCGGCTGTTCAAAATTGAAATTGACGGAAGCGTTGTGAATTTCGCGCCAGGGCGACCACCCGCAACGAGAACAGGCGGCCATCGAGAACACACTTGACGGCCACTCACATCGGTAA